>JACPZX010000091.1 GCA_016195325.1 Acidobacteriota bacterium | reverse complement strand
GAGGAACAGCAGCGACGGGTCGCCGAGGATCTGCATCGGGCCCGCGATCGCGACACCGCGCGCCCCCGCCTCCCAGCCGATCCCCGTGAGAATCGTCGTGACGCACGTGATCAGGAAGAGGAATATCGAAAGGCGCCAGCCGCTGCGGCGCCGGGGGACGTCCATGGCGGCGGATGACGGGGCCGGGATCTGTGAAGCCGGCGGCTCGGCGCTCGGGTTCATATCGCTCAAGGCCGCTCCCGGCGGATCAGGCGAGGTTGCGCAGGTTCTTGCCGGGCTTGAACCGAATCGTGCGGCCGGGGGGGATCTTGACCTCACGACCCGTGCGCGGGTTGCGGCCGATTCCCTTCTTGCGCGGCTTCACCTGGAAGACGCCGAAGCCGCGCAGCTCGATCCGTTCGCCGCGCCGCATCGATTCCTTCATGGCGTTGAGAACCGCCTCGACGGCATCGTCCGCCTTCACGCGCGTGATGTCGGCTATCTTTGAGACCTGGTTGATGATATCCGCCTTGATCATCCCGCCGACCTCCCTGGAACTCCGTGCAGGCGCTGCCGCTCTGAGGCCCGGAGATTCTAGGGGATGAGATTCGCGGAAGTCAACAAGTCCTTTCTCGACCGTGAATTGCACAGTCGGCCCTCTTTATGGGTGAGACCGCGTGTGGTACGGTCGTCCCCGACATGCCCCTCCCTCGCATCGCCATCGTCGGCCTCGCCAACGTCGGGAAGTCCACGCTCTTCAACAGGCTGTACGGCCGGCGCCACTCCCTGGTCGCCGATCATCCCGGCCTCACGCGCGACCTGATCGAGGTGCGCGCGCTCCTCGGCGGCACCGACGTGATCCTCGTGGACACCGGCGGCATCATGCCCGACGGGTCGACTCCTCTCGCCGGCGCCGTGCGAGCCCAGGTCCTCTCGGCGATCGGCGACTGCGCGCTCCTTCTCTTCGTCGTCGACTCGAAGCGCGGGTGGAACCCGCACGACGAGGAGCTCTCGCGCGTCTTCAGGGAATCGGGAAGGCCCATCCTGCTCGTCGTCAACAAGGTCGACTCGCACGAGGGGGGGACGGCGGTGGCGGAGTTCTCCCGGCTCGGGTACGACTCCCCGGTCGCGATCTCCGCCGAGCACGGCCTCGGCATGGCCGAGCTTCACGCGGCCGCCGCGGAGCGCATGACCCCCTCGGAGAAAGCCCCGGCTGAGCCCCCCGAAATCCGCATCGCCATCGCCGGGCGTCCGAACGTCGGGAAGTCCTCCCTCCTGAACGCCCTCCTCAAGAAGGAGCGCGCGATCGTGAGCGACATCCCGGGGACGACGCACGACCCCGTGGACGCTCTCCTCGAGCATCGCGGCCACGCCTACCGGCTCATCGACACGGCGGGGCTCAGGCAGCGCGGCAAGGTCGAGCACGGATCGGAGGCGCTGTCGGTGGCGGCGGCGCGGCGCGCGGTCGGCCGATCGGACGTCACGCTCGTGCTCGTCGACGCGACCACCGGCATCGTCGCGCAGGATCTCCACGTGCTGGGGATGGTGGCCGGCGGCGAGCGCGGTCGCGTGCGCCCTCTCGTCGTCCTCCTCAACAAGATCGATCTTCTCAAGGGGAAGGCCGAGGTCGATCAGCGCGCCGAGCAGGTGAGGGAGCGGCTCAAGTTCGCGCCCTTCGCCCCGATCATCCCGATCTCGGCGCTCAGGAGGCTGCACCTCGATCGCATCCTCCAGGCGGCCGCCGAGGTCCACGAGGAGGGGAGCCGCTTCGTCGCGACCACGGCCCTCAACAACTGGCTCCACGAGGCGACCGAGGCGCACCGGCCGCCGGTGACGAAGGGGAAGCCGCTCACGTTCGTCTTCGTCACGCAGACGGCCGCCCGCCCGCCGCAGTTCGCCATCCTCACCAACCGCCCGGTCCCGCCTCACTTCTCGTACGCGCGCTACCTGGAGAACTCCCTGCGGAAGAAGTTCGCCTTCCGGGTGACGCCGATCGTCGTGACCTTCCGGGGGCGGGAGAGGACGGGCCGGCCGGTTCGTTGACTCCCCGTGGGCGAGGGATATAGATTACGCGGCCGGAGACGACATGGTCCTATTCAACTACTCGACCAAGGAACTGACCGCCAAGATCGTCTACTACGGCCCCGGGCTCTGCGGCAAGACCACGAACCTGCAATACATTTTCGAGAATCTTCCCAGTGGAATCCACAAGGGGAAGATGCTCTCGCTCGCCACGAAGACGGATCGCACCCTCTTCTTCGATTTCCTCCCGATCGACCTCGGGACGATCCGCGGGATGCGCACCCGGCTCCAGCTCTACACCGTCCCGGGACAGGTCTTCTACAACACCACGCGCAAGCTCGTTCTGAAAGGAGCCGACGGCGTCGTCTTCGTCGCGGACTCCCAGAAGAAGATGGTCGACGCCGACATCGAATCGTTCGCGAACCTGGAGGAGAATCTCGCCGAGCACGGCATGAAGCTCGCCGAGATGCCCCACATCATCCAGTTCAACAAGCGGGATCTCCCCGGCGTCGGCACCGCCGAGGAGCTGAACGCGGCGCTCAACAAGTACAACGCGCCGATCTACGAGGCGGTCGCGACGAGCGGCATCGGCGTGCACGACACTCTCAAGGCCGTCACCCGCCTCGTGCTCAACTCGCTGAAGGAGCGGTACGGGGACTCGAAGCGGGGCGAGCGCGAGCCGCTCACCGCCGCGGCGGTCGGCCCGGCGCCGGTGAAGGCCGAGGTCGCGTCCCCGCCGAAGGCCGAGGTGGCCGTCGCCTCGGCGAAGGCGGGGCCCCGCGCGGCCGCGCCGCGCCCTCCCGTGCCGATCGTCGTCGAGGAGGCCGCGGCCATCGAGATCGAGGAGGTCGACGCGCAGGAGCCCGTCCTCACCGCCGAGGCCTCCGCGGACGATGAGCCTCTGCTCTCGATCGAGCCGGACGAGGAATCACCGCTTCTGGCCGTCGAGGAGGAGCCCGCCGCCGACGATTCACCTCTCGCGCTGGACGAGCCGGACGCCGTCGAGCCCGCTCCCCCGGCGTCGATGGACGCCGATCTCGAGATCGAGTCGCCGCTCGCCGAGCCGGCGCCGATGACCATGCTGGAAGAAGAGGAGGCCTCGCCGATCGAGATCTCCCAGCCCGAGTCGTTCGAGGTCGAGACGGCGTCGGTCGATCCTCCCGCCGGCTCCTCCTCGGCATCCCGCGCGATCGTCGCCGCGTCGATCACGACGAGCGCGGAGACGCGCGCGATCCCGTCGGCGCCCGCCGCCGGTCAGGACGCGATGTCCCGCGAGACCACCGTGCCGATCTCGATCACCGTTCAGGGTCAAACGCTGCAAATCATGCTCACTATCTCGGTCCGCGTCGACAGGGGCTGAGGGGCCGGAGGCCGTCCGACTTGAACCTCGAGTGCCCCGGCTGCAGGGCGCGTCTCAAGCTCGACCCCGCCAGGCTTCCGCCCGGAGCGACGACGGCGGTCTGCCCGAAGTGCAAGACCCGTGTCCTCCTCCCCGGCGCGGCCGCGGCCTCGGCGGACATCTCCGTGAGCTGCGCTTCGTGCTCGGCGCGATTGCGGGTGAACGTCGCCCGGCTCAAGCCGGCGCCGAGCCAGAGCAAATGCCCGAAGTGCGGAGCGCCCGTGACCCTTCCTGCCGCGTCGGCCGCCACCCCCGCTGCGGAGACCGCACCGCCCGTCTCCGCGGCGACTCGAAGGCTCGATCCCCGCGAGCTCGGCGTGATGCTCGGCACCGTCTCGGCGGCGGCTCCCGGCGGGATGACGGGCCAGGCCTCGCCCCCGATCGCCGTCGAGGACGTGCTCGCGCAGAGCGACGTCGATCTCGGCAAGCTGATCGATCAGAAGGTGGACGGGCTCGGCAGGGATGCGTCGGGGAGGCAGCGCGCGGTCTCGTCGCCGGCGCTCGCGACCCCCATCGACAAGGTGGAGTCGATCCCGCTCGCGCCGCGCGCCGTCACGACCGGTGCGCCCGCCCGCGAGACCGCGGGCACCGCATCGCAGGCGGGCTCCCGTGATCTCTTCGAGCCGCCCCGCCGCGCGTCCGAGTCGGGGGGGCGAAGCGTCCCTGACGCCCCGCGGAAAGGGTCCGAATCGGGCGCCCGCCCGGCGCCGCGATCCGACGCCGCGCCGGCCGCGCACCCCCCGTCCGCCGGATCGCGCACGATGCCGCTGCTCGCCGCCGGCGTTGTCGGAGGGGCCGTCGTCTCCGCCCTCCTCTCGGTCGCCGGCGGCCTCGTCCCCGCGATGATCGTCCCGCGCGCCCCCGAGCCCCTCATCGCGATCGTCGGCGAAAAGGTCGCGCTCGTCCTGGTGATGGTCGTGCTCGCCGCCCTGGCGAGCGTTCTGAGCGGCATGGCGCGGCCGCCGGCCGGGACCGACGGGAGCGAGAGCGCCGCCCCGTCGGGGATCTCGGCCTTCCGCAGCGGCGTCGCCGCCGGGCTCATGGGGCTCCTCGCGGGGATCGCGATCTCCCTGACGCGCGGCGGATTCGACCTCCTCGTCACCCTGACCTGGACCCTCGGCATGGCTCTCTGCGGTCTCGCCTCCGCCCCGATCGCCTCGCTCCTCATGCGCCGCCCGACGAGCTGACCGCCCCGCGCCCCCCCGGCGTTCGCACCTTTTCGTCCCCCGTCTTAGAATGTCCACGGCGTGCTTCGGGCGCCCGGCCTTGGTGGCCTGGCGCACCGTGCACGGGGAGTCCCCCTTGAATCGTCGGGCCCGATCGCTTTCCGCACTCGCGCTCTTCCCGATCCTGTCGGCGGCGGCCCCGTCGCCGTCCTTCACCCGGCAGGCGGAGGCGCCCCAGCTCAGCATCTCCCCGTCGTTCCAGCTCAAGTTCAACGGGAGCCACAACTACCTCCTCGCGACGCTGGTGATCATCAACGCGAGCGGTCTCGAGATGCGCAACCTCACCGTGACGCAGGTCTTTCCCGACGGCTTCGCGCCGGCGGCCGCCCCCGACGGGATTCACGAGCTGCTCACGCGGCCGGAGGGGTTCGCCGAGTCGCTCCAGGGGTCGACGTACACGATGACCGTCCCCGTCCTGCATCGCCGGGAGCTGACGACGGGGTTCGTCGTCCTCAACTACAAGGGGCGCCCCTCGGACGCCGACGTCGCCCCCGCCGAGGTGAGCTACTCGGCCGGCGGAGAGGATCACAGGGAGAAGGGGCCGCCGGTCAAGCTCGACCTCTCGAAGTACTCGAAGTACAGCGGCTCGCTCTCCGAGTACCTGAAGCGCTACGCGGGGATCCAGATCAGGATTCCCGATTCGACCACCGGGGACTGGGGGTTCTCGTCCCTCGCGGCCAAGGCCCGCGCGCGGAGCCCGCTCGGCATGATCGAGGTCGACGGCGACGCCTCGGAGGGAAGGTTCAGCCTCCTCGCGGGCGCCCCCGGCGATCTCCGGGAAGTGCTCATGTCGTGGAGGCCGAAGGAGAAGGCGAAGGCCGCCTCGAGCCCCGAGGAGGTCCACAAGATCCTCTCGGATCAGATCGCCGCGGGGGCGGATTTCACGATCGAGCTCGAGGGGGCCGCCCCGGAGAAGGGGGCGTTCGCCCGCGGCGACGCCTGGTCCGTCGCGACGCGGTGGAAGGATCGCGTCCCGGCGCGTCTCGGCGAGGGGCCGTTGAAGTGGTACGTCTACACCGACCCCCAGAAGGGGACGCAGTACGTCGTGATGCTCCGGGCCCAGGGAAGGGGAGCCGGGGCCGGAAAGGCCGACGTCGGCAACCCGGAGAAGGAAGCGGCTCTGATGAAGGAGCTGGATGATATCGCGCGCTCGTTCCGCCCGATGTGAGAGCGCGCGGGGCGCTCGCCGCCTGGCGCTCCTCGTGACCGCGGCCCTCCTCGTCCCGGGCGGCTGGATCGGGGCGGATGTGCGCCCGCTCACCCTGTACCAGAAGGTCGCGCGCGCAACGCTCGTGGCGCGCGTGCGCGCGACGAGCGATTCCACGCGGAGGCCGACCCTCGAGGTGCTGGAGGTCTACAAGGGATTCTACCCCGGCCGATTCCTCTCCGTCGTCCCGTACTTCCAGGACAACTCCAACCCGAAGCCGTGGCTCCACCGCGAGGTCTTCAGGAAAGGGGAGGAGTCGGTGCTCTTCCTGACCCCCTACGACGAGGACAAAGACCTCGCGTTCGACGAGCCCGGGACTGCCCCCGGCGAGGAGGGGGGCGAGGGGCGGCTCTTCTCGATCCTGAACGCCGATCAGGGCAAGGTGGCGATCCCGAGCGAAGGGGCCGAGGCGCTCACGCAGACCGTTCGCCGCATCGTCGAGATCCTCGCGCTGGGGCAGAGCGATCTGCAGGCCGAGGCCCTCCGCGGACTGCTCCGCGAGCGCAACCCGATCCTGGTCGAGGCGGGGCTCGAGCAGGTGAGCCTGTACGATCTCGCGCGGGAGGAGGACGGCGCGGCGCTGCTGGCGCTCCTCGCGTCCCCACGGGACGACTTCCGGGAGAGCGCCGTGCGCATCCTCGGCCAGATCGCGACGGCGGCGCGGGCCGGAAAGCAGGATCTCCGCGACAGGACGGAGATGTTCAGTCGCGTCGTCGAGCGCGTCTCCGGCGATGCCGCGCCGTCCGTGCGCCGCGAGGCGGTCCGGGCGCTCGCGGCGATCGGAGGGGAGGGGGCGGCCGCGGTCCTCGATCGCGTGCGCGCGCAGGACGCCGACCAGCGCGTCCGGTACGAGGCGGGAGTGGCGCTTCTGAGGCTCGCGCCGGACCCGGCCCCCCGCCCCTGAGCCGCGGCGGGCGGCGATCTCGCGGGGCACCCGCGGCGATTGACACCTCCGAGAGAGCCGCCTTATCATCGCCGAAGGTCGGCGTCCACGCGCCTCCGCCTCTCACCCATGGCCAATCCGTTCAAGGACTACATCGTCAAGCTGCGCGCGGGAGATCTCGTGTTCAAAGAGGGGGATCCCGGCACCGAGATGTACATCGTGCAGTCCGGAAAGGTCGAGGTCTTCAGCGACTCCCCGCGCGGCCGCGTGACGCTCTCGGTGATGGAGAAGGGGGACTTCTTCGGCGAGATGGCGCTCCTCGACGGCGCCCCGCACGGGGCATCGGCGCGCGCCATCGACGACGTCGAGCTGATCGAGATCAACAGCACGCTCTTCGACCGGATGATCAAGGGGAACGTCGAGATCGCGGTGCGCATGCTCCGCAAGCTCTCCATCCGGCTCCGGGAGACCGATCGCAAGTACGAGGCCCTGCTCGGCGCGCCGGCCGCGGCGTCCGCCGCGCCCGCGGCGGCGCGCGAGCCGATCACCCGGACGGCGCCCCCCCCGGCGGTGCCGCCCGCGTCCTCTCCTCTCGACTCCGCGCCGACGCGCAACGCCGCGTTCGCCGGAACGCACGCCGAGGAGGCCGCACCGCCCGAGCCGCCCGCCGCGGCAGGACCCGCGCCGCACCGCCCCGCCGCGCCGCCGCCGGGCGTCGACGGCTGCCACGCGTTCCTCCTCAGCGAGGACGGGAAGGAGAACTTCCCGATCGCCGCGACGAAGGCCGTCATGGGGCGATTCGATCCGGTGACAGGACTCAAGCCCGAGGTCGATCTCTCGAACGTCGACATCAACCGCTCGGTCTCCCGCCGCCACGCGCGGCTCAACCTGGAGGGGGGGATCTACTACCTCATCGAGGAGCCCGGCGCGCTGAACGGCACGTTCATCAACGGCCGCAAGCTGATCACAGGCAAGCCGACGCGCGTGAAGGACGGCGACGCCGTCAGCCTGGGGACCGTCAAGCTGGTCTTCCACGAGACGGGGAAGGCCTGAATGGGCGCCCGCAAGCGCGTCCTGTCCGGGCATCGCCCCACCGGCGCGCTCCACCTCGGCCACCTCGTCGGCGCGCTGTCGAACTGGATCCAGATGCAGGACGAGTTCGAGTGCTTCTTCACGATCGTGGACTGGCACGCCCTCACCACGGGCTACCTCAACCCGACGGGGATCCGCGGCTCCACGATCGACACCGTCGTGGACTGGATGGCGGCGGGGCTCGATCCCGCCCGGTGCACGATGTTCGTGCAGTCCGACGTCAAGGAGCACGCGGAGATGCACCTCCTGCTCTCGATGATCACGCCGCTTCCGTGGCTCGAGCGGGTCCCGACCTACAAGGAGCAGCAGCAGCAGCTCGCGGACCGGGACATCAACACGTACGGGTTCCTCGGCTACCCCGTGCTCCAGGCGGCCGACATCGTGCTGTACGCTGCGGACTTCGTGCCCGTGGGAGAGGATCAGCTGCCGCACATCGAGCTCACGCGGGAGATCGTGAGGCGCTTCAACCAGCTCTACGGGCCGGTGCTCGTCGAGCCCGCCGCGCGCACGACCCGCATCGCCCGCCTCCCGGGGACCGACGGGCGCAAGATGAGCAAGTCGTACGGCAACTCGATCGACCTGTCGGACTCCCCGGAGGCGATGACGGCGAAGATCTCGAAGATGATGACCGACCCGGCCCGGGCGCGACGCTACGATCCGGGGAACCCCGACGTCTGCCCGGTCTTCGCGCTGCACCGGGCCTTCACACCCGAGACCAGGCTCGCCGAGATCGACGCCGGCTGCCGATCCGCGGCCCTCGGCTGCGTGGACTGCAAGGCCGATCTCGCGGCGAGGCTGCGCGAGCGCTTCGAGCCCTTCCACGAGAGGCGCCGCGAGATCCTCAAGTCGCCCGACACCGTCCGGGACGTCCTCGCCGACGGGGCGAAGCGCGCCCGGGCCGTCGCGTCTCAGACCCTCCACGCGGCGCGGAAGGCGATGGGGCTGGGCCATGAACGCTGAGGCGAGCGACGTCCAGGTCCGGCTCCCGGCCTTCGAGGGGCCTCTCGATCTCCTGCTGCACCTCATCCGCGTGAACGAGGTCAACATCCACGACATCCCCATCGTCGAGATCACCCGCCAGTACGACAACTACCTCGTGCTGATGAAGGAGCTCGACCTCCACGTGGCGGGGGACTACCTCGTCATGGCGGCGACGCTCGTCCACATCAAGTCGCGCGCGCTGCTCCCCGCGCCGTCGGCGGGCGCGCCGGCCGAGGAGGATCCCCGCGCCGCGCTGGTCCGGCAGCTCGTCGAGTACGAGAAGTTCAAGGCGGTGGCGGAGGGCCTTCGCGGCTTCGAGGAGCGCCGGAACGACGTCTTCCTGAGGCCCGGGGATCCGCTCGCGGAGTTCGCCGGGGAGTCCCTCCTCACGGTGTCGCTCTTCGATCTCCTCGGCGCCTTCCGGACGGTGCTCGAGAACGCGCGGTCCGCGCGGGCCATCGAGATCGCGAGGGAGGAGCTCTCGATCGCCGAGAAGGTCGAGTGGCTCCAGGCCGCCCTCGCGAGCGGCAGGCCGCTGGTGTTCCAGGAGCTGCTCGCCTCGCTCCAGAGCCGGGCCGAGATGGTGGTCACCTTCCTCGCCCTCCTCGAGCTCATCCGGCTCGGGCGGGTCCGTGCGGCGCAGCGGCACGCGGCGGGCGAGATACTGCTCCTCCTGAGATCGCCCGTCGAGGGCGAGCCCGGGGCGGGAGCCGGAGCCAACGGAGACGACGATGATCGCGGAAACTGAGGAGGGCGCCGTGACGGAGGGCGCCCGTGCGGACACGCCGATGACGGCGATCTTGGAGGCGCTTCTCTACGCCTCCGCCGAGCCGGTGACGATCGAGTCCATCGTGGACGCGTTCGGGGCCGATCGGGCCGGCGAGATCGACGCCGCGATCGAAGATCTGAAGGCCCGGTACGCGGCGCCCGGCCGGGGGCTGATGATCGAGAAGGTGGCCGGGGGCTACCGCATCGCGACGCGCCCCGAGATGGCGGACGTTCTTCGGGAGTTCGTGAGATCCAGGAACAGGTCGCGCCTGTCGCGCGCGGCGCTCGAGACGCTCTCGGTCATCGCCTACCGGCAGCCCGTGACCGCCCCCGAGATCGAGGCGATCCGCGGCGTGAACCCCTCGGGGATCCTGAGAACCCTGCTCGAGCGCCGCCTCGTGAAAATCGTCGGGCGGAAGAAGGTGGTCGGCAAGCCCTTCCTCTACGGCACCACCCCCGAGTTCCTCCTGCACTTCGGGCTGAACACGCTCGACGATCTCCCGGCGATGGAGGAGTTCACGGATCTCCTCGAGGTGGCCGGCCCCCCGGCGGAGTCGGCGCTCCCGGCCGCGGGGGAGATCCCCCCAGGGGCCTTCGACTCCGAGGAGGATCGACCGGGGACCGCGCGACCGGGATCCCGCGGGAGCGTCGAGGCGGGCTCGGAGGAGGAATGATGGCGCGCCCTCCCGGCCACGTGGAAGGGATCGAGCCCTACGTGCCGGGAAAACCGATCGAGGAGCTCGAGCGCGAGCTCGGGCTCAAGAACTCGATCAAGCTCGCCTCGAACGAGAACCCCCTCGGGCCATCGCCCGCCGCGATCGAGGCGTTCCGCTCGGCCTCGGAGCGGCTCCACCGGTACCCCGACGGCGGGGGATTCCACCTCCGCGAGAAGCTGGCGCGGCACCACCGGGTGCCGATGGAGCAGATCGTGCTCGGCAACGGATCGACCGAGCTGATCGAGCTGTTCGCGAGAACCTTCCTCGGCACCGACGGCTGGGCGGTGATGTCGGACCAGGCGTTCATGATGTACCGGATCGCCGTCATGGCGGTGAACGGCCTCGCCCGCACCGTGCCGCTGCACCGCATGCGTCACGATCTCGGGGCGATGGCGGCGGTCGCGGGCGGCGTGAAGCTCGCGTACATCGCCAACCCGAACAATCCGACCGGAACCTACGTCGGCGCCGCGGAGCTCGACGCGTTCGTCGCGCAGATGCCCGCGGAGGCGATCATCGTTCTCGACGAGGCGTACCGGGACTTCGTCGAAGAGGGGGACTATCCGGACGGCGTCCGCTACGTGCGCGAGGGACGCCCGGTGGCGGTGCTGCGGACCTTCTCCAAGATTCACGGCCTCGCGGCGCTCCGGATCGGCTACGCGATCACCGGCGAGGAGACCGCCGCCTCGATCGAGAAAGTCCGCTCGCCGTTCAACACGAGCCATCCCGCGCAGGCGGCCGCGTGCGCCGCCCTCGACGACGCGGCGCACGTGCAGCGATCCCGCGACGCCAACCGGGTCGAGCGCGCCTTCGTCGCCGCGGAGTTCACGCGGCGGGGATGGGCGTTCACGCCGTCGGTGGCCAACTTCCACCTCCTGGACATCGGCCGCCCGGCCGCCCCGATCTACGATCGGCTCTTGCGCGACGGCGTCATCGTCCGGCCGATGACCGCGTACAACTTTCCCACATCCCTGCGTGTCACTATCGGCACGAGGGAGGAGAACCTCAGGTTCCTCGAGGCGCTCGATCGCGCCCTCGGGAGAGCGGGCGGGGGAGGGGCCGCCCGGGCCTGAACCGGGATATCCCCTTTGGATTCCGTCGTTGACTCACTTCGAACCGCTGTGGTAGCGTTCGCGTCCTCTTTCTCTTCATCGGTTCGAGGAGTGACTTTCCGGGGGGAATGCGACCCCGCGGAGAGGCCCACGCACCTGGAAGGGTGCCGTCACTTCCGCGGCCGGCCGCAGCGGCGCCGGTCGATGGTCAGTCCCCAAGGAGACACAAGGATGCGCATCGTGCGGACGCGGTCACTTCTCGCTCTCGCCACCTCGCTCGGACTCGCCGCCGCGCTCCTCGTCACGTCGATCACCCCGGCGTCCGCCCAGAACAAGAAGAAGGCGTGGGAGGTCTACATCTACTTCGGGGACTACGGCAGCCAGACCGTCCCGACGGCCATCCAGCGCGGGGTCGTCACCACGTATCGCCTCGATCCGACGGCGGCCGAGTACATCATTCAGGACCCGAACACGACCGTCCGGACGGTGCAGTGCGTCATCTGCAAGAATCTCGGGGCGACAGGCCCGAATGATCAGTTTCTCGGGCCGATCGCGAGCAACACGTTCACCGCGGTCGAAGCCTGTCCGCGCAACAGTGGCGAGGCCAACGCCAATTTGAGAAACGGCGACCCGAACTCCTCGGATCCGTTCGGCCCCCCGGTCAACTTCAACGACGAGTGCGACGACGACATGGAGGCGAAGTACGTCTACAACGCCAAGGGGATCGTCACCAACCACGACGTCCAGGTGAACGCGAGCGAGTTCCTCCTCGGGATGCGCTTCGGCTACAACTTCACGCGCCACTGGGAGGCCGAGATGGACCTGGGGTTCACGAAACAGCGTCTCGACATGACGCAGAACCTGATCCCGATTCTCAGGACCCCGGTCTCGAACCCCGCCGACCCGTACTTCCAGCGGCTGGCCGACTTCTACGAGTTCACGTGGGCCAACCGCGACTACATCACGCTCGGGTTCAACCCCGTCACGGATCAGGCCGACCCGAACATCATCGTGCGGTTCACGGGCCTCGGGGAGATCCCGAACGTTCCGCAGCACCGCTACTCGAAGAACGCGGCGGCCGACATCCCGGCGGTGCTGCCGATGCCGAGCCACGCCGCCGAGACCTTTCCCGACGTGACCGCATTCGTCAACCGGATCCTCCTGAACCCGGGAGCCCTGCGAAACCGCGCCAACCAGATCAACACCAACATCTTCTCGAACGGCGTGAGCGCCGTCTACAACTTCAACACGAAGCCCGACAAGCGCCTCGTCCCGTATCTCCAGGCCGGCATAGGGATCTGGCAGCGGAAGTACGACGCCCCGTACAAGGGCGAGAACAGCAACTACTACACGTACGGCGGCGGGGCCCGCTTCTTCGTGAACGAGATCTTCTCCTTCCGATTCGATCTGCGGCAGATCATCTACCAGCAGTCCACGGCGACGATCACCGGCAAGCTGGGCCGGCAGGATCTGATCGACACACTCGGATTCGCCCAGACGTGCATGCGCGATCAGGATCCGCCGCTCTCGCAGCCGCCTCAGGAGTGCGACATGCACTACCTCCTCGGCTTCAACGGCAGCGGGGACCCGCTCCCGTTCGGATTTTCGGCACAGGCCGCGAAGCTTCCCCCGAACTCCGGCGCCGGCGGCCGCGCCTCGTTCTCCTTCGTCACGGCGACGGACAACTTCTGGGAAGCCCGCGTCGGGTTCGACGTCCTCCTGGGCGGGAAGTAGGCCGCGCCCTTCCTTGACACACACCCGCGTTCCGGCGTAGAGTAAGCGTTCACTTTGACTTAGCTCTCATCCTGCCCATTGCCGGCCCCGCGCGCCGCGGGCCCCCGCTGCCGTGGCGTGTGCGGAGAGAGCGCCGGGTGAAGATCCTGACCGTTGACATCGGAGTGGCACGTCGAGGGGAGAAGTATGGAGTTGCAGAAGGACGCCAAAGCAGAGTCGTCGCCCCGCGCACGCACGGGGTCTCCCGGCTTCGAGCCCATCGCGGGCCGGGGAGCGACGGCGATGGCGGAGGACCCGCTGAGCCGCGAGGACTACGAGAAACTCCTCGACATGTACGACGTCAGTTTCCGCAACCTCGCCGAAGGCCAGGTGGTGAAGGGGAAGGTCCTCAAGATCCTGCCGAACGAAGTCATCGTCGACGTGGGGTACAAGTCCGAGGGGATCATCGACATCGAGGAGTTCACCGGCCTCGACGGGAAGCTCCACGTCGCCGTCGGGGACGAGGTGGACGTCCTCCTCGAGAAGACGGAGAACAAGGAAGGGTACGTCGTCCTCTCGAAGGAGAAGGCCGAGAAGGTGCGCGTGTGGGAGGCGGTCGAGGGGGCGTACAACACCGGGGCCATCGTCGCCGGCCGCGTCATCGAGCGCATCAAGGGCGGCCTCGCGGTGGACATCGGCGTCCGGGCGTTCCTTCCCGGATCGCTGGTCGACATCCGCCCCGTGCGGAATCTCGATTCCCTCAAGGGGAAGGAGCTCCGCATGCGGGTCATCAAGGTGAACCGCCGCCGCGGCAACATCGTCCTCTCCCGCAAGGCCGTGCTGGAGGAGGAGAACCTCGAGAAGAAGAAGAAAACCCTCGAGGTCCTCGAGGAGGGGAAGCGCCTCACCGGCGTCGTGAAGAACATCACCGGCTACGGGGCGTTCCTCGATCTGGGCGGCATCGACGGGCTGCTGCACATCACCGACATGTCCTGGGGGCGCATCAACCATCCCTCCGAGCTCTTCAACGTCGGTGACGAGGCCGAGGTGGTGGTCCTCAAGTACGATCGCGAGACGGAGCGCGTCTCGCTCGGCTACAAGCAGCTCAAGGCCGACCCCTGGGAGCGCGTGGGTGAGCGCTATGCGTCGGGGACGCGCGTCAACGGCAAGGTCGTCAGCCTCACCGACTACGGCGCGTTCGTCGAGCTCGAGGAGGGGGTCGAGGGGCTGGTGCACGTCTCCGAGATGTCATGGACCAAGAAGGTCAAGCACCCCTCGAAGATCCTGACGGCCGGGACGCAGATCGAGGCCGTCGTGCTCGACGTCGACCTCAAGCAGCGCCGCCTGAGCCTCGGGCTCAAGCAGATCGAGCCCAATCCGTGGAGCACCATCGCGGACAAGTACGAGGTCGGCTCCAAGATCACCGGGAAGGTCCGCAACCTGACCGATTTCGGGGCATTCGTCGAGGTCGAGGAGGGGGTCGACGGGCTCATCCACATCTCCGATTTGTCCTGGACCAAGCGCATCAAGCACCCCTCGGAGCTGCTCAAGAAGGGGGACACGGTCGAGGCGATCATCCTGAAGATCGACGCGGAGAACCAGCGTCTCAGCCTGGGCCTCAAGCAGCTCGGCCCCAACGTCTGGGACGATTTCTTCCAGCACCACAACGTCGGCGACACCGTCACCGGAAGGGTCGTGCGGCTCGCGGACTTCGGACTGTTCGTCGAGATCGCCGAGGGGGTCGAGGGGCTCGTCCACGTCTCCGAGCTGGCGGACGAGCGCGTGGAGCACCCTCGCGATCGCTTCGCGGAGGGGCAGGAGATCACCGCGAAGATCCTCAAGCTGGACACGGTCGAGCGCAAGGTTGGGCTCAGCATCAAGGCCGCTGGCGCCGACGCGGACCGGGAAGCGTACAGCAATTATCGCGACAACCGATCGGGCGGAGCCAGCATCGGCGAGATGGTTGGAGAGATCCCCTCGGCAGGGCGCCGGAAGCCGCGCGACGTTCCGCCGGAGCCCGAGACCGAGACCGATGAAGACTGAGGACGCGAGGCGCGCATGACCAAGGCGGAGCTCGTCGAAGAGGTCGCGAAGGTCTCGGACCTGACCAAGAAACACTCCGAGGTCATCGTCAACACGGTCTTCCAGTCCATCGTCGACGCCCTGCACAAGGACGAGAAGATCGAGCTGCGCGGGTTCGGGTCGTTTCGAATCCGACAGCGGCGCTCGCGGCAGGGGCGGAACCCGAAGACCGGTGAGAAGGTCCACGTGCCGGCGAAGAAGATCCCGTACTTCAAGCCCGGCAAGGAGCTCAAGGAGCTGATCAACCGCTCACCGGAATAGATGGACAGTCTCTTCGCTCCCTGGAGATACGCCTACCTCGTCCAGGAGAAGGCTCCGGCCGGGTGCGTCTTCTGCGCCGCGTTCGCGTCACCCGACGACGTCTCCCATCTCGTCGTCCACCGGGGAGCGCACAACTTCGTCATCCTGAATCTGTACCCGTACAACAACGGTCACCTGATGATCGTGCCGAACGCCCACCTCTCGACGCCGACGGCGTCGACTCCCGAGCAGCGCGCCGAGATGTTCGAGCTGGCGGCGGTGGTGGAGGAGGTCCTGCGCGAGGCGTACCGCCCGGACGGACTCAATCTCGGGATGAACCTCGGCCGGGCCGCCGGCGCCGGCATCGAGCAGCACTTCCACCTCCACATCGTGCCGCGCTGGTCGGGTGACACCAACTTCATGGCCGTCACCGCCGGCACCCGGGTGATCCCCGAGGACCTTCGCGCCTCCCGCGATCGCCTCAGCGAGGGATTCCGCCTGAGGCGCGGCCGCACGTGACGGAGCGCCGGATGCGTTTCCGGATCGAGACGTGGGGCTGCCAGATGAACGAGCACGACTCCGAGCGGATGGCGGGCCTCCTGGCGGCGCAGGGCATGACCCCGGCGGATCACGAGGCCGAGGCGGACGTCATTCTCCTCAACACCTGCGCCATCCGCGAGAAGGCGTCTCAGAAGGTCTTCGGGCGCCTCGGCGTCCTTCGGGCCGCCAAGATCCGCCGGCCGGATCTCGTCATCGGCGTCTGCGGGTGCGTGGCCCAGTTGGAGCAGCGCGAGATCTTCCGGAGGGCGCCTCACGTCGACTTCGTCATGGGACCGCGCGCCATCCCGTCGCTGAGGCGCCTGGTGGAGGATTCCCGCACGCGGCGGCGGCATCAGCTCGCGGTCTCCGATCCGAGGGACCGGCTCGACCCCGAGGCCCACGAGATCGCGCTGCGATCGTCGAGGACGCGCGCGTTCATCACGGTGATGGAGGGGTGCAACAAGACGTGCACCTTCTGCGTCGTCCCGATGACCAGGGGGCGGGAGGCGTGCCGCACTCCCGATTCGATCCTCGAGGAATCGGCCCGGGCCGTCGCCGAGGGGTTTCCCGAGATCGAGCTTCTCGGCCAGAACGTCAACGCGTACCGGAGCGGCACCACCGATTTCGCCGCGCTGCTCGGCCTCGTGGGCGACGTGCCGGGGCTCGCGCGGCTGCGCTTCACGACCTCGCACCCGCTCCACTTCCGCCAGAGCATCGCCGATCGCATGGCGGACAACCCCGTCATCTGCCCCTTCCTCCATCTCCCCGTGCAGTCGGGTGCGGACGCCGTGCTCGAGCGCATGCGCCGCGGCTACACCGTCGCGGGGTTCCGGCGAAAGGTGGAAGGGGCGCGCACGCGCGTGCCCGGGCTCGCGCTCTCCACCGACATCATCGTCGGCTTTCCGGGGGAGACCGACCCGGAGTTCCAGTCGACTCTCGATCTCGTGCGCGCGACGCGGTTCGATCAGATCTACGCGTTCGTCTACTCGCCGCGCCCCGGCACACCCGCGGCCGAGTACGCGGACGACATCCCGCTCGCGGAAAAGGAATCGCGGCTCCGCGTGCTCCAGTCGATGCAGGCCGAGATCCAGCGCGAGATCCACGCGGAGCTCGTCGATCGCGAGGTCGAGGTGCTCGTCGAAGGGCCGAGCCTCCTCGACCCCCACGTCCTCGCCGGGAGGACGGCGACGAGCAAGATCGTCAACTTCACCGGGCCGGTCGAGTGGACCGGACGCCTCGTGCGCGTGCGCATCCTTCGCGCGTCGGCGAACAGCTTCAGGGGAGAGGCGATCGAGCGCGCGCCATCCTTGACTTCATCGGGGGGTCGGGATATATATGAGACGATTCTCCCGCCCTCCGGAGGTCTGGCGACGTGACGATCGAGATGAAGATCAAAGGTCTGATGATCGACCCCGTCACGCAGATGCCGATCGTCCTCCTCCGCGATCCGAAGAGCGAAGCGGTCCTGCCGATCTGGGTCGGCCTCGCGGAGGCCAACGCGATCGCCCTTCAGATCGAAAAAATCTCGACGCCGAGACCGATGACTCACGACCTGCTCCGGAGCGTCCTCGCGAGCCTGGACGCGACCGTCGAGAAGATCGTGATCACGGAGCTCAAGGACAACACCTTCTACGCTCTCATCCATCTCGTCCACGACGGGAAAGCTCTCACCGTCGACTCCCGGCCCAGCGACGCGATCGCGGTCGCGCTCCGGGCGAGCGCGCCGATCTTCGTCGAGGAGGACGTCATCAGCAAGGCGAAGAGCGTCGACATGACGAAGGAGGCAGGGGACTCCGATCGTCTGAGGCAGTGGCTCGAGAAGCTGGATCCCGATGAGCTCGGCAAGTACGAGATGTGAGAGAGTTCGCCGAGCCCCGCCTCTCGTTTTCGTCGTAAGTAACTGTAAATAAATGATTTATCAAGATCGGCCGGAGGGGGTTCGGCCGAATTCGTCGAGGCGCTTCGGCCTTCGCCACCAGATGCCGCCCACGAGCACGCCGCCCATCCCGATGCCCACGAGATGATCGTCACGATCTGCAATCAAAAAGGTGGCGTGGGAAAAACCACGACCGCCATCAATCTCAGTGCGGCCATCGCGGAGAAAGGCCTCAAGACCCTCCTCGTCGATCTCGACCCTCAGGGAAACGCGAGCCTCTCCTACCTCGAACGGAACCAGGTCGGCCTCTCCGTCTACGAGGCGCTCACCGAGCCCAACATCACGTTTCGTGACGTCGTCCACCGCTCGCCGATCCTTCACCTCGACATCGCCCCCGCGAAGATCAACCTGGCGAAGCTCGAGAGCCGCCTGGTGGGGGAAATGGACTCGCACTTCCGCCTCAAGGACAGGATTCAATCGGTCATCGCCGACTACGATTACATCATCGTGGACACGCCGCCGACGCTTGGGCTCCTCACGGTAAACGCTCTCGTCGCCGCCACTCATCTTCTCATCCCGATCCAGAGCTCGTACTTCTCCCTCGAGGGAACGGACGATCTCCTGGAGACGGTCGAAAAGGTGAAGGCGCGCCCGAACCCCGATCTCCAGATCCTCGGCGTGGTGATCACGCTCCACGACAAGCGCACGGTCCTGGGCCGGGATATCCGCAAGCAGATCGCGCAGGTCTTCGGCGAGAAGGTCTTCAACACCGTCATCTCGAAGAGCATCCGGCTCGAGGAGAGCCCGGCGTACAAGGAATCGATTTTCACGTTCGCCCCCGACTCCAGCGGGGCGCTCGACTACTACCGCCTGAGCGAGGAGGTCATCGGCCGTGTCTAAGACTCGAGGTCTTCCCACGGATCTGCGGATGCGTCACGACGTCCACTTCGTGGACCAGCTCGCCGCCCCTCAGACGCAGTCGATTGGAAAGATGATCGATCTGCTCGAGCTCGACCCAAACCCGCAGCAGCCGAGGCGGGAAATCGGCGACCTGACGGATCTCGTCGCCTCGATCAAGGAGAAGGGGATTCTTGAGCCCATCCTCGTTCGGCACCTCGGCCTCCGGTATCAGATCATCGCAGGCGAGCGGCGCTACCACGCGGCGAAGGCCGCGGGCCTCGCGCAGGTGCCGTGCATCGAGCTCGAGGTCGACGACAGGGGAGTGCTCGAGATCTCCCTCATCGAGAATCTCCAGCGGCGTGATCTCGATCCGTTCGAGGAAGGCGATGCGATCCGCGAGCTCTGCGATCGCTTCGAGTACACGCACGAGAAGATCGCGCAGAAGCTCGGCAAGTCGCGGACCTCGATCACGGAGATCATGAGCATCGCGAGCATCCCGATGGATCTCCGGGACATTTGTCGGCGCGCCGACATCTCAAGTAAGTCTTTACTCGTCGAGATCGCTCGGCAGCCGACAGCAGAGTTGATGGCCGAGTTCGTCGAGCGCATCGCGCGCGATCGTCTCACTCGAGACGACGCGCGCAAGCTTCGCGCGGTTCCACCTCCGAGCGGTGACGCGGCTTCCGCTGGCGACGAGTCCGCATCGAAGTCCGGCTTCACGATGAAGATCAAGTTCGAGGAGCTCGGCGGAACGCTACACCTGAAATTCGCTCAGCCCGAGGTTCGCCGCGGCGAAGTGATCGCGGCGCTGCAGGATCTCATCACCAGGGTTCGCAACTCCGGAGACTTCCGGGACTAGCCGTAACCGCCGCCCGACACTTTCCGCTAGGAAGCACACTACACTCGCGCCTGGCGAACTCGGGGATAGCTCCGTTGGCGTGCGATGAGAATTGGCTTGGGAAGGTCGTCTTCGATGATGACGTGCCAAATCCTACCCGGTCTCCCCGGTACTGGTCCCGTACCGGAGCAGTTCTCCCCAGGCAGTCGAGGAACATTTCGCGAAGGTCTTGTCGTTCGCTTCCAACCAACAGACGGTGAACCTTGGGTGGGCAACTTCCAGCGAGGAGGCTCTGGGACAGACGTAGTCGCTGTCCACCCGGACTGCAGTCAAGTGGTTGTGGTCTCGCGCGGCCAAGCGTACGTGGTCAATCCGGCCGCTCGTTCCGCGGTCACCCTCAGGTCGAACGCGATCACTCAACTTTACAGGGTCGACGAGCTGCGGCTGCTGATATTCGATCAGCAGGGAATCCGCTACGAGGCGTTGGGTCCTGACGGCATCCGCTGGCAGACGCGAAGACTCTCCTGGGACGGATTCCGGGGGATTGTTGTGGCTGGCGCAACCCTTTCGGGCGAGGCGTGGAACGCGATAGATCACGCGTGGAACTCGTTCAGCGTGAATCTCCATACCGGGGCGGCGGAAGGCGGAGCGTACAACAGGGCTGACGCGACCTCCGGGCAGAAACTCTACAAACCGACAAGCGTCAGCTGACTGGGGCGTGAAGCTGACCCGAGCCACGGGCCGCGGCGCGCGACGCCTTCGCTGCACGTCGGAGGGCATGAATGATGCCGATGTGCTTTGGTGCGACCGAAATGCGATTTAAGTTTCACGGCATTGTGGTGCCGTGGCTCTTGCTCCTCGCGTCTACGGTCTCGACTCCTCAGTGCGCCGACGCCGGTTCGGCCAACGAGGGTCAGGCGGGGTGGACCTATCACTCACCCGTCCATCCGACGTGGACCGGTCCCCACGACGACGTCAGAGTGTTCTCCATGGCAAGGGTGTTGGGTGACGACGACGGCGGAGAGCATTTGATCGGCCTGAGGTTGGGATATGGGTCGTGGTGTGACCACACCAGGGACTTCTTGGACAGCCGAGAGTTCTGGCTCAGCGTCCAACGACGTGCTCGGCAAGTCGTGACGAGTCTCGGTCTGGACTCAGACCCAGCGCACTTTGCCTTCGGTCCCGGACGCGCCGGCATCATCTTCCGGCCGCAGATCGAGCACCGCAGCCAAGCCCCACACGAAGGGCTGGGTGTGGGGGTTGGGGTGGGAGCTGAGGTGGCGTGCTGGATCGGAAAGTGGGCGCAGTTGTCGGCTACAGCGGTTCGATCGTTCACTGTTCCCGCCGGTGCGACGACCCAATATGTGTTTGCGGTCCGCGTCACCACGACGGTGGGAGAGTTGAAGTTTCCGAGCGATTAGAAACTGGGCCCCTAGCCAGTAATTTAACATAAGATTCATTATCGGACGTTGCAGGAACAGGCCCGCCCGGCTGGGACCGACGAGCGATGATGCTCTTCGGGCGCCTCCCGCACCACCCCCGGTCTTTCGCGCCACTCTCGCCAGGCCGGCCCCGGCCCCCGTGTGATTTCGCCCGTCGTTTGAACTAGCATCGGCACCGCTTCGCGCTGCTGCCAGCACCCACGACCCCTCGACATGAACCGACTCCAACGGTACGTCCTCAAGGAGATGCTCGGGCCGACATTCGTCGGGCTCCTGGCGTACGGGCTCGTCCTTCTGATGAACCTGTCGCTCGAGGCGGCCGAGATGGCGATCCGCCGCGATCTGCCGACGGGGCTCGTCCTCCGCTTCATCATCCTGTCGCTGCCTCGCATCGTGGTGCTGACGCTGCCGATGGCGGTGCTGGTCGGAGTGCTGGTCGGCATCGGGCGCCTCGCCGCGGACGGAGAGATCGCCGCCCTGAAAGCTCTCGGCTACGACGTGAGGCGGCTCGTGGTCGCGGCCGCGGCCCTGGGCATCGGGACCGCGACGATCACGTGGCTGGTCTTCGATCTCGCGGTCCCCACGACCAACTACGCCCAGCACCAGCTCCAGGCCGAGATCTTCATCTCGTCCGACCTGAACCGCGAGATCCAGCCGCGGGCCTTCTACGAGAAGATCCCCGATCTGCTCATCTACGCCGATTCAGCGAATCCCGCGGACGGAACGCTCGAGCAGGTCCTCCTGTACCAGAAAGCGACCGACGGCACCGAGGAGATCTCGACCGCCGCCCGGGCCCGGATCGAGTACCTCGAGGGGCGCGGCGACCTCAGTTTTCACCTCGAGGATGTCATTTCCCACGAGTGGGATCGCGCGCACCCCGAGGGCTACCAGCTGGCGCACCGCGCCGAGGAGTCGATCGTGCGCCCGCCGGACGTCTTCACCACGGAGATGCTGAGGTCACTCAAGGACCCGCCGCCGCCGAACCTGCGGGAGCAGGACGTGGCGCAGATCCGGAAGACCATCGAGGAGTTCCGGCACATGCCGAAGGGGCCCGGCCGGAAGCGCGTCCTCAACGAGGCGCTCGTCGAGCTCCACAAGAAGTTCTCGATCCCGGCGACATGCTTCGTCTTCGCGCTGCTCGGGCTGCCGATCTCGCTCGCCCAGCGACGCGGCGGAAAAGCCTGGGGGTTCCTGGTCTCGCTGGTGGTCATCGCAATCCAGTACTTCCTCCTCACGGCCGGCGAGCAGATGGCGGATCGCGGCCGCGTCTCGCCGGCCGTCGCGATGTGGGCCGGGAACGCTATCTTCGGCGCCGCGGCGCTCCTGATGCTCGCCACGGGCGGCCGCTGGAGCTGGGATCCGACAGCGCTGGCCGAGCGCTGGCGCGGGCGCCGCTACCGCGGGGATCGGGCCCCGAAGCCCGCCGCGGCGCCGGCGGCGAGCCAGGGCCCGGAGAGCATCCGCCCCGGCCGGACGGAGCCTCGCCGGACGGGCCTGCTCAGGTGGCTTCCGGCGATCGACGTCTACCTGCTCAGGACGCTTCTCGCCGTCACCGGGCTGGTGGGGCTGTCACTCACCCTCCTGTTCGCCCTCTTCCTCGTGATCGACGTCCTCGACGACCTCACGAAGAACAATCAGCCGGCGTCCATGCTCGTGTCGTACGTCGCCAACGCGCTGCCGAACTCGATCGCGCTCTACGTCCTTCCGGTGGGGCTCTGCGCGGCGACGCTGATCACGTTTGCGCTCCTGTCGCGGACGCACGAGCTCACCGCGATCCGCGGATCGGGGATCGGCCCGTACCGCGTCTCGAGCGTCTTCATCCTCTTCGCCGGGACGATCGCGGCCCTTTCGTTCGGCGCGCTCGACTCGGTGCTCCCGGCGACGAACCAGAGAGCGATCCAGATCAAGGATCAGATCCGCAACCGGAGCCCGCGAAGCTACCGCCAGCCCGAGAAGCGATGGATCTTCGGAAGCCGCGGCGACCTGGTGACCTTCAGCAACTTCAACCGCGACCGCAACGAGATCCTCGACCTCGGCATCCTGCGATTCCAGCCGAAGACTTTCTTCGTGAGGGAGCGCTTCTTCGCCGAGCGCGCCGGCTGGAGCGCCGGCGGGTGGGTCCTTCAGAACGGGTGGCGCCGGGACTTCTCGGGGGCCGAGGAGACCTTCGAGCCGTTCGCCCGCCTGCGCCTGGAGGACGTGGACCCGCCGGCCTATTTCGCCCAGGAGTGGAAGGCCCCCGATCAGATGAGCTACGGCGAGCTGAGCGCGTACGTCGCCGACATGGAGAGGCGGGGCTACGAGACGCTCGATCTGCGGGTCGGGCTCTACCGCAAGACCGCGATCCCGGCGGTCTGCGTGGTGATGGTCCTCATCGCCCTCGCGTTCGCGATCCGGACCGATCCCAGGCGCGGCCCCCTCTTCGGTCTGGGGATCTCCCTGCTGCTGGCGACGGTCTATTTCTTCGCGATGCAGACGTGCGGCAAGCTCGGCGAGATCGGGGTCCTCCCGCCGTTCCTCGCGGCGTGGGCTCCCAATCTGGGCTTCTCCGGGGTCGGCCTCTACCTCATGGCTTCGAGCCGATGGTAGCGGTCAGCTCGCGCAAAAGGCTCTCGACGTCCGGCTGGTTCGGGTCGAGGGACAGCGACATCCTCGCCTCGCGCAGAGCCTCCTCGCGCCTGCCGGCCGCCGCGAGGAGGCGGGCGTACAGGTTCCGCGCGAAGGTCCAGCGCGGGGTCGCGGCGCTGGCTTTCTCGGCGCTCACGAGGGCCTCGGCCGTCTTCCCCGCCTGCGCGAGGAGGAGCGCGCGCTGCGCCAGCGCACGGGCGTGCGCCGGGGATATCTTCAGCAGCGCGTCGAGCGTCCGCAGCGCCTCGTCGGGGCGCCGTCGCCGGGAGAGGTTCAGCGCGAGGTTGAACCGGGCGTCGACGTAGTTCGGATCGAGGTCGATCGCCTTCAGGTAGGCGTCGAACTCCCCCTGCTCGTCCCCCAGCGCGGCGAGGGCCGCTCCGAGGTTGTTGTGGGCGGACGGGTAATTCGGATCGGCCACGATGGCCCGCGAGAACATCGCCTTCGCCTCCTCGGTGCGGCCGAGCGCCATCAGGACCGAGCCCCTGTTGTTCAGGATGATCGGGTTCTCCGGATCGACGCGCAGCCCCTCGTCGTAGGCGGCGATCGCGGCGTTCGGATCGCCGGCGTCCTGGTACATCAGCCCCAGGTTGTTGTACGAGCCCGGAAAGTCGGCGTCCGCCTTCTTCGCCGCCTCGAACTGGGCGATCGCCTCCGCCACCCTTCCCTGTGAGCGGAGGACGAGGCCGATGTTGTTGATCGCCTCGGCGTAGTCCCCGTCGATCGCGACGACGCGGCGGTACGCGGCGATCGCCTCTCCCCCTCTCCCCTCGCGATCGAGGACGATGCCGAGGCTGTTCCAGAGGTTCGGGTTCCTCTCGTCCCGGTCGAGCGCGCGCCGGAACGTCGTCTCCGCGCGGGAGAGCTCGCCGCGATCGAGGTGGATGTTCCCCAGAAGGTTGTCGACGTCCGGCGCGTTCGGGTCGCGCGCCTGGACCGCGAGCAGATTCTCGAGGGCCCCGGCGGAGTCCCCCGTGGACATCAGCGCCCGGGCCAGGTTGATCCGGGCCTGTACGAAATCCGGATCGTTGCGGAGAGCCTCGCGGAAGGCGTGAACCGCCTCCTCGTGCCTCCCCTGCCGCAGCAGCGTCAGCCCGGTGTTGTTCTCCGCGTTCGGTCCCGTCTGCCCGATGTACCCGAGCGCGGTGAGCTTCGCGATCATCTCGCGGTCGACCGCCGCCTGCGCCTCGCCGCGCCCGCTCGCCTCGTCGGCCGGGCGCCGCCACTCTCCGAGAGCCTCGTACGAGGGGATGGGCTCCGGCACGGGACGCCCCGCGGCGCGATCCAGCGCGGCCGTCGCGACGACACCGTCCATGTCCCGCGCCGCCGGCTGGTCGAGCAGGGCGAGGAGCGTCGGCGTGACGTCGAGCACCGAGAGATCCTCGAGGACGGCCCCGCTCCGGAACCCCGGACCCGACGCCGCGAAGATTCCGAACTTGCGATGCCAGTCCGCGGCGGCCCCGATCCCGATGCGCGGATCCGTCTGCGGCCGGCCCGAGCCGCTCCGGAACCCGTGGTCGGACACCACCATCACGGAGGCGTCCGGCCCGGCGGCGTCGAGGATCTCGCCCAGGAGGCGATCCTGCAGGAGGTAGTACCGCTCCGTCACCATCCCCCACCGCGCCACGTCCTCGGCGCGGACGCCGGGGAGGCGCGGCGGCGCGTACCGCATGAACAGGTGCGCGACGGTGTCGGTCCCCTCGTAGTAGACGGCCATGACCCTCGGCCGGTACTCGCGCATCAGCGCGAGCGCCGCACGGTGGTAGATCCGCGTGGACGTGAGGATCGACAGCAGCTCCTGCTCGTCGGTCTCCGCCCCGGCGGGCCGCCCGAGGAGCTCGGCCGCGTCCCGCCCCGCCGCCTCGCGCGCCGCGCCCGTCTGGGCGGAAAGCGAAAGGACGAGGGGCTCGGGGTACGTCCGGCCCCTGAGCCCCTCGCCCGAAGGCGCTCCGCTGAAGACCTGGTACGCCACGCGATCGGTCACCTGGAACCCGAGCACCGGCTCCGCCGGCCAGGACGCCCACCAGGCGATCGTCCCCACGCTGATCCCGCGGCTCGAGAGCATCCCCCAGAAGGCGCGGGCCTTGCGCATCGAGCTGGTCACGGGAATGCTCGCCCCCGTGCGGGAGTCGGTCGCGAGGAAATCCAGGATGCCGTGCTTCTCGGGGCGTTTGCCGGTGGCGATGGAGGTCCAGATGATCGGAGAGAGGACCGGCTCGACCGTCTTGAGCCGCGCGCGCACCCCCGACGCGACGAGGGCCGCCAGGCGCGGCATCTTCCCGGCGGCGATCAGGGGATCCACGAACTGCCAGTCGGCGCCGTCCAGGCCGATGAGGAGGACGCGCCGGGCCTCGGGCGATGCGCTTTCCGCGGGCGCGAACTCGGCGCGGGGCCAGATCTCGAGAGCGTCGACGTCGGTGAGGCGCATCCCCGCGTCCGACACGGCCCGCCGGGCGGCGGCTACCATCGTCGCGCGCGTCCCGGGCTCGAGCGAGAGGAGGGCGTCGTACGCGGAGGCGGCCGCGACCGCGCGCAGCGGCCCGGCCACGATCTCCGCGAGGCGGCCAGGGTCCCGGTAGGCCGAACCCAGAACGGAGTCGAGGGCGCGGAACGATTCCGGATCGGGTGCGAGGCGCAGGCGCATGGCGATCTGGATCCCCGCCCCCTCGCGGCTCGCCGCGCCGGCGCCGCCTGTGCGACCGACGGAGATCTCGACGGGGAAGGGGCTCGCGCGATAGGAGTGATGACGCGAGAGAAGGGGGACGCTCCACTTCAGGCCCGGCGCCTCGAGCCGGGGGGATCCGCCGAGGAAAGACCGCGTGACGACGAAGGCCTCGTCGGGGGAAGGGACGTAGACGATCCCCGCGGCGACGAACCCCAGGGCCACGAGGGAGAGAACGGTGAGCCGGCCGGCGCGCTTCAAGACGAAGTTCCTCTCGACGCGCAGACCGGAACGCTCATGCCCGCGGCGGCGCGCGGCCGCCATTGTAGTGTCTGGGATGGAGGACGCGCCGCGCGCCCTAGGGACCGAGCTCCGAGGTGGTCTCGACGTTGCATACGTCGAGCGCCGACACCTTGTAGAAGAAGACCTGGTTGAGCGCCGGGACGGTGGCGTCCGTGTACTGGGAGTCGGTGACGAGATCGCCGTTGAAGTCGTTGTTCAGCTTCGTGAGCGTCGCGAGCTTCACGAGCGTTCCCGGGCTCGCGTACAGGGCCGCCGCGGTCGTCCGGTACATCCCGTACTGGGTGGCGCCGATGGCCGCCGTCCAATCCAGCACCGTCGGCGACACGAAGGTCAGCGTGTTTCCGACCGGCGAGGGGGGGAACGTGTCGGTGGCCACGCTGCTCGCGAGCGACACGCGCTTCGCGAAGTTCCACTCCTTGTTCGTCCCGGTCGACGCGCTGTCGCGCGCGCGCACCGCGTAGACGTACTTGGGATCCTGCCCCGTCGAGGGGATGTTGGTGTCGACCCAGGTCGTCTCGAGGGTCGTCCCCTTGAAATCGGTCGCGCTCGGGACGTAGCCGAAGTTCGCGCATGGGTTCGACGTGCTTCCCGACGGAATGCAATCCTCGCGGTAGATCTCGTACACGACCGGGTTCGAGGCGGTGTCGACGGCGTCATTCCAGTCGAGGACGACGGAGCGCTGGCAGTCCACGCCGGTGACCGCGGACTGCACGCCGACGGTCAGCGACCATACGGGAGGCTCGTTGTCCAGGAACCGGTACGCGCTCGCCAGCTCGCTGAACGTCGTGTCGGGGTCGGTCACCCTCGCGTTGACCAGCGCCTGCACGTGCGCCGCGGGCTGGGCGATGAGCCGATTGGCGGTCAGGTAGATCGTGCGCGTCGCGTTCACCCCGTCGAAGCTCGCCACCGCCCCCGGGTCGAATCCCGCGCCGCGAAGGAGGACCCACTCGCTTCCACCGAAGTCTCCCGACGACGGATCGAGGCGCGAGAGGGTGACCACGGCCGGCGAGTTCGTGCCGGCGGGGGCGTAGTGAAAGCCCATGTCGGCGAGCCCGCCATCGAGGACGAGGTCGTTCCGCGTCGTGACCGGATCGACGGCGAGGGTGACGGCGCTCGCGCTCCCCGCGTTGACCGCCGGGCTGTCGGGGCCGGAGTTGGGGTCGCCCTGCCGGAGGTAGAAGTTCCCCAGGGGTCCCGACGCGAAGGCCGGGTTGACGGAGATGTTCCCGGCGCCGGGCATGAGCGTCCCCGAGTCGGAGTAGACCGCCCGCGCGTCCACCTGGCCGAAGGTGTCCCCTCCGTTGTTCGCCCACAGAACGAGGTCGCTGATGACGAAGTTCGCGGGCATGACCACGGAGCTCTGGGCGGCGAAGCCGGCTCCCTGCGCCGGCCCGGCGACGTTGTTCGCGATCGTGGACTGCCTCACGTATCCGTCGAAGGTCCCGGCTCCCTGGAAGGAGAGTCCCCCCCCGAGCCCGGGGGCGCTGTTGTTGAAGATGAGGTTGTTGTTGAGCGAGATCTGGTAGTAGTCGCTGTACCCCTGGAGCGTCACGTCGAACCCGGCGCCGCTCCTCCCCCGGTTGAACCCGATCATGTTGTTCGCGGCGACGAGCTTTCCGGCGTTGTAGTTGACGTAGCTTCCGGTCGTGAGGGCGAAGCCGCCCCCCCGGCTGTTGAAGGACCGGTTGCCGACGATGACGTTGCCGTCGAGGCTCACCCTCACCGGCGGCTGGGGATTGTAATTCGAGTAGAAGACGATGCCGCCCCCCTGCTTGTTGTAGGCGCGGTTGCCGATGATGACGTTGTTGCTGAAGGTGGGGACGGCGCCGTACGAGGTCGACGCGGTCGAGTAGATCGCGCCCCCCATCGTCGTCGAGGCGTTCCCGACGAAGACGCTGTTGTTCACGACCGGGCTGTCGGCGGTGACGACGAAGCCGCCGCCCCCGAACCCGTCGCGAAGCCCGCGGATGATCGTGCACCCGTCGATGACCGAGACGGTGGCCAGGCCGCCGGTGCGGATGACGAAGGCCGCCCGGTTTCCGTCGATGACGGAGATGTTCGCCTCGGGATCTCGCGTCGCGAACCCGGGCGCCCATCCGCACGAGAGAATCGAGTCGTTCTGAATGGTGAGATTGTTCTCGACGTACGTGCCGGCGGCGACCCGGACCTCGGTCGGCGTCGTCGAGGTGGCCGCGGTCAGGCCCTTGCCGATCGTCCTGAACGGCGTCGTGGGCGTCGTTCCGGCATTCGTGTCAAGGCCCGTGGTCGCCACGAAGAAGACGGGGCCGGAGTACTGGAACGGGTAGAAGGTGTCGCTCCCGTTCACCGAGTCGGTGACGGTCACGGTGCTGACCTTCGCTGCGGCCACGGTGGGCACGACGGCCGTGAGAGTCCTCGAGTCGATGAACGTGACCGTCGGGGACACGACGGCGTCGAATTTGACGGTGGTCGAGGCCCTGAAACCGACGCCGCGAATCGTCACGGTCCTGCCGGCGATGCTGAACGGCGTGAAGGCCGGAGAGAGAGAAAACACCTCGAGGGTCGCGGCCCCCGCCCCGGCGATCCCGGCGCCCAGCGCCAGCGCCAGCGCGAGCAGACCTCTCGCGACCCGACCGCGAATCCCCGTCGACATGATGACTCCCCCGTCAGAGATCAGAGACACGAAACCCCCAGGTGCGGCCGGCATGGCCACCGCATGCGCATCCAAAAGGTATATCCATCGACCCGTAAGTCAATCGCTTTGAACGGATTACAACTTCTGCCCGGAACTCCCTTGTTTATACGTGGATCTCCCGGGAGCGTCAAGGGGAAAATGCCCCTTTCGGAACCTCCTGGCGGGACGTCCGCGGGGGGCTCGGTGAGCCCCGGAGCTCGGAACGCCGGGGCTCACTCCACTTCAGGCGATGGCGGAGATCAGGTCCCTTCCGACCATGACCTCAGGTACTTCTCCTGCTCGGCGGAGAGGATGTCGACCTTGAAGCCCAGCGTCTCGAGCTTCAAGCGGGCGATCTCCCGGTCGATCTCCTCCGGGACGTCGTAGACCCTGTTCTCCATGCGGGCGGCGTGCCGGACCATGTGCTCGGTGCCGAGAGCCTGGTTCGCGAACGACATGTCCATCACGGCCGCCGGGTGCCCCTCCGCCGCGGCGAGGTTGATGAGGCGCCCCTCGCCCAGCAGGAAGATCCGCCGTCCGTCCTTCATCGTGTATTCGTCGACGAACTCGCGGACGCGGCGCTTCCCCTTCGCCATCTTCTCGAGCTCGGGGATGTCGATCTCGACGTTGAAGTGCCCGGAGTTCGAGAGGATCGCCCCGTCCTTCATCGCCGCGTAATGCTCGGCGCGCAGGACGTGCTTGTTGCCGGTGACCGTGATGAAGACGTCGCCGACGCGGCAGGCCTCGGACATCGGCAGGACGCCCAGGCCGTCCATCACCGCCTCGATCGCGCGGATCGGATCGATCTCGGTCACCACGACGTGCGCCCCCAGGCCCCGCGCCCTCGACGCCACCCCCTTGCCGCACCAGCCGTAGCCGGAGACGACGACGGTCCGCCCGGCGAGGAGCACGTTCGTCGCGCGGATGACGCCGTCGATCGTGCTCTGCCCCGTCCCGTACCGGTTGTCGAAGAGGTGCTTGGTCATCGCGTTGTTGACCGCGATGATCGGGTACTTGAGGACCCCCTCCGCGGCCATGCTCTTGAGCCTTATCACGCCGGTCGTCGTCTCCTCGGTTCCGCCGACGACCCCCGCGAGGAGGTCCTTCCGGTCGGTGTGCAGGCGGGAGACGAGGTCGGCCCCGTCGTCCATCGTGAACTGCGGCTTGATCGAGAGGATCTCGTCCATGTGGCGGTAGTACGTGGCGTTGTCCTCGCCCTTGATCGCGTACGTCGCGATGCCATCGTCGAGGGACAGCGAGGCGGTGACGTCGTCCTGCGTGCTCAGCGGGTTGCTGGCGCACAGGGCCACCTCGGCCCCGCCGGCCGCGAGGGTTCTCGCGAGAACGCCGGTCTCGGTGGTCACGTGCAGGCACGCGGCGAGGCGGATTCCCCTGAGGGGTTTTTCCTTCTCGAAGCGGGCCCGCACCGCGGCGAGGACCGGCATCTGCCGGTCGGCCCATTCGATCCGTAGCTTTCCCTTGGGGGCGAGCGAGCGATCGGCGAAGTCTCCCTTGCTCACGCCGAGGCCTCCTTCTTCAGGGCCGACGCGAGGTCCGTCTTCTCCCAGGTGAACTCCGGCTCGGTCCGCCCGAAATGCCCGAAGGCCGCGGTCTTGCGATAGATCGGCCGGAGCAACTGGAGGTGCTTGATGATGTCCCGCGGGCGCAGGGGGAAGACCTTCCGTACCGCGACCTCGATCTTCTCCTCGGCGACCTTCGCGGTGCCGTACGTGTCGATCATCAGCGAGACCGGATCGGCCACGCCGATGGCGTAAGCGATCTGCACCTCGCAGCGATCCGCGACCCCCGAGGCGACGACGTTCTTCGCGATGTACCGGGCCATGTAGGAGGCCGAGCGATCGACCTTGCTCGGGTCCTTCCCCGAGAAGGCGCCGCCGCCGTGGCTGCCGACGCCCCCGTAGGTGTCGACGATGAGCTTCCGGCCGGTGAGGCCGGTGTCGGCGTGCGGCCCCCCCTTCACGAAGCGGCCCGTCGGGTTGATGTGGAACTTCGTCCCCTTGTCGAACAGGCTCGCCGGGATCACGGGCTTGATGATCTTCGCCAGGATCTCCTCGCGCAGGTGCTCGGTCGTCACGTCGTCCGCGTGCTGGGTCGACACGACCACCGCCTCGACGCGGATGGGCTTGTCCCCCTCGTACTGCACGGTGACCTGGCTCTTCCCGTCCGGGCGCAGCCACTTGAGCTCTCCCGTCCGGCGCGTCGTCGAGAGCTTCTTCGTGAGGGCGTGAGCGAGCATGATGGGAAGGGGCATCAGCGCGTCCGTCTCGTTGCAGGCGAAGCCGAACATCAGCCCCTGATCCCCCGCGCCGCCCGTGTCGACGCCCATCGCGATGTCCGGCGACTGCGGCCGGATCGACGAGAGCACCGAGCACGTCTCGTAGTCGAAGCCGAAGCTCGCGTCGGTGTACCCGACCTCGCGGATCGTCTCGCGCACGATGTCCATGAACTCGACGTAGGTGTTGGTCGTGATCTCGCCGGCGATCAGCGCCAGTCCGGTGGTCAGCAGGCACTCGCACGCCACGCGGCCGTTCGGGTCGTCCTTGAGGACGGCGTCCACGATGGAATCGGAGATCTGATCCGCGATCTTGTCGGGGTGCCCCTCCGTGACGGACTCCGACGTGAACAGACGCTTACCGCTCTTACCCATGAAACCTCCTGGTTGGATCTGGCTGGTGGGGATGGTACAGGGGGGTCAGTATAGAAGCCCCTCCCGAGGGCGGTCAATGCGATTCGGGGCGCGGGAGAGCCAGTCCAGCCGTGCGATCCGGAGGATCGGTTCGAGAGGCCGGGTCCAGTCGTCGAAGAGCAGGGACCGCAGAAGCACGATTGCTGATTCCGGGCGCGGGAGGGTATTCTGTCAACGTATCACCGGTGAGTCCCCGCGTTTCCCGCACGACGGGGTACTTGCCCGACGAGCATGCCGAATGGCGCCTGGACACGTCTCCCCATCGCAACACGCGCGGAACCAGAGAGCCCGCCTGACCCTCCTCGTCGTTCTTCTCGAGCTCGGCGTGCTTTTCGTGCCGGCGCGCGCCGAGGTGACGCTCCAGGGAACCGTCGGATTCGTGGACCTCGACAACTCGACCTTCGAGACGTCCGATGACAGCCTCCTGCTGGGGATCGGGGTCGACGCCGGGGCTCCCTCCTCGCCCGTGCGCATCGAAGGGTCATTCCGTAACCTGGGAAATTCCACCGGCGATCTCCTGAGGCGGGTCGTCGTCGGAACGTCGTCGCGCCCGGATTCCACGATTGACGAGCTCGCCGTCGGTGCCGTCTACACGTTCTGGAAGCACGCCGGGACAAAGGCATTCGCCGGGGCCGGCGCGGCACTCCTGCGCGCGAGAGAGACGCACCTTTGGTTCTCCAGGAGCGTCACCGATCGCTCGCCGGGCCGCTACGTCCATGCCGGCTTACTTCGCGACTTTCGGAGCGGGTGGAGTTTCGGAGCCGACATCCGCAAGGTCTTCGGAACGGACATCCAGTTCCGCCGCGGGGTCGCGAGAGGCGGCGCCGGCGACATCGACCAGACTCAGGTGACATTCCTCACGGCCTGGAGGATCCCATGAGAAAGAACCGGGCGCGCCTCGTGGCCGGGAGGGCGGCGATTCTCCTCTTGGCCGCCGGGCTCATCACGTCACCGGCTGCCGCAGCGGATCCCGGCGACTCCCCTGTCGAGAGATTCCATCTCACCTTCTCCGGATGGAGGGCGTCTCCCGAAGGGCGGCGCGCCCTCGACTCGCCCTCCGGAAGAGGAACTCTCGCCGAGGACATCGGGGACGAGATCGACATTCAAGGTCCGGATACCGGCAGGGACTCCGTCTTCATCGCCCGTGGCGCGCGGCACGGCGTCGTCGTCGAGTACGCCAACTTCGATGTCGAGAGCTCAGGGCGGCTGCTTGGCCAGGTGGTGACCAACCAGGTGGCGCAATCCTTCACGCGCGTTCAGTACTCCGGCGCGGTCGTGCACCGCCGGCATCTGGATGTCATCGCCCTCGTGGGCGTGCTCGACTATTCCGTCGGCGTGGGCGCTGGCTCGCAGGGGCAACTCATTCCGGCGGGAGGCCTGGCGGCGGAGGTCCGGCTTTCCGAAGATCGGCTCCAGATCCGAGCCGAGGCTCTCAGGGGTGGGTACCACACCCCCAACAGGAACCTGGTCAGCCATTTCAACATCTGGAGCGCGTTCGCAGACTACTACCCGTTCCGGCGAGCCCGGTTCCTGGGATTCCGCGGCGGCTTTCTCGCGACAAACGTGAGCTCGACGCAAGTCGAGTCCAATAACGAGTACGATTTGCGGCTCCGGGGAGCCGTCTTCGGCATGAGCTTCAGGTTCCGATGACCCGGGAGATCCGCCTCGTCGTCTTCAACCGGATCGGCCTGGCACGCCCGACGGCGAACTTCGTCAACACGCTCAACACGTGCGCCGAGCTCGCGCGCGCCGGCGTGGACGTGACGATCTACGGCGACCTGTGCGGCACGCAGCCGGAGCAAGTTCTCTCCGCGTTCGGTGTCGAGCCGATGCCGAATCTCCAGCTGCTTCACACCACCTGGGGGTTCCACGCCGCCTCGGCCCCTCTGGCTGCCCCCGGACTCCTGCGCGCGGAGCCGTCCGCGGCGAACGTGGCCCTCTTCAGCGAGGTCAGGGGGTACGCTCCCGCGCTGATGCGGGCCTCGAGGCGGCGAGGCTTCGCGACGATCTTCGAGGCGCACAACCCGGCGGGAAGGATCGCCTGGGAGGACGCGGCACGATGCCGCCCCGCCCGCCGGTCGGCGGTCAGGCACGCGATGACGCGAGAGGCGCTCGAAAGGGAAATCCTGTCTCTCTGCGACGCCGTCGTCGTTCCAAACCCCCGAACACTGGAGATGATTCGCCCACTGGTCGGGCCTCGGGTGCCTCTGGTGCTCCTGCCGAATGGAACGCGCGTGGTGCGATCCGCCCCCGGGAGCGTGAAGGACATCGACGTTCTCTACGCGGGCTCGCTGAAGCCATGGAAGGGCGTGGAAACGGTCATTCAGGCCGTCGCCCGGCTCGCGCCCTACCAGCTCACCGTGCTCGGAGGCCGCGACGGCTCCGAGCGCGAGGAATTGAGGAATCTGGCCAGGAGCCTCGGCTGCGCGGAGCGGATCACTTTCCACCCCGGGGTCCCCCCGGCGCAGGTGCGGTCCTTTTACGAGCGGGCGAGGGTCGGCCTCGTCCCTCTCGCCTCGCGCTTCATCGAGGCGCGCGAGTACACCTGCCCCGTGAAGCTCATGGAGATGATGGGGGCGGGTCTGGCCATCGTCGCCGCGCGACTGCCGTCCATCGAGGAGTTCGTCCACGACGGCGTCGAGGTCCTCCTGGCCGCAAGCGACGATCCGCGCGATTGGGCCTCGGCGATTCTCCGTCTGCTGGAGCAGCCCGGGATTGCCGATCGGCTCAGCGGCGCCGCTCGCGAAAAGGCCGTCAGGTTCACCTACGAGCGGCGCGCGTCGACGCTCGCCAAGACGATCGCGAGTGTCCCGCGATCCAGCCCGCCGAACCCTGGGCCGTGTCCCCCGCCCCGGGTCAGGAAGCCCGTGACCCCGTGGAGCGCCGGGCGCCCGCAGGCCTCACCGTCCGGCTCTTGAGCTTCACACTGCCAGGGCCGAGGATCTCCTCGATCGAGGTCACCACCTGCCGGCTCGGGTTCGTCGACCACGCGGCGTCCGTCTTGAGCGTCAGCGCGAAGGCTCCCGGCTGCGTCAGCTCGAGGTAGACCGGGCACTCGCCGCGGTTTCCCTCGAGGAGGCCCTTGAGCCGGGCGACCGTCTCCTCGGTGACGCCGCCGACGGGAACCCGGAGGTGCACGCTCCCCGTCCGGCTCGCCCTCGCCTGGGAGAGCGCGATCATCTCGCTCGCGATGACCCGCACGCGGGTCTCGTCCGCCTCCGCCTTTCCGCTCACGAGGATCGGGATCTCCTCCATGAAGATCGCCTGGGAGCGCGCGTAGAGATCCGGGAAGACGATGACCTCGACCGCCCCCTCGATGTCCTCGAGGCTGAAGATCGCCATGGTGTCCCCCTTCCGGGTCTTCTTCCGGCTCAGCCCCGAGACCATTCCGCCGAGCGAGACCTCCGCCCCGGCCGGCGCGGCGTGGAGCGAGCCCGTCGTGTGCGTCGTCACCCCCTCGAGCTCCTCGAGGTAACGGGTGAGCGGGTGCCCCGTGAGGTAGAAGCCGAGCGCCTCGCGCTCCTTCGAGAGGCGGTCGCGCTCGGGCCACTCCTCCACTTCGGACGGGAAGACGTCGCGGAGGACGGGCGACGCCCCCTCCTCGCCGCCGAAGAGGCTGTTCTGCCCGCTCGCCCTCGCCCTCGCCTGGCGCTGCGCGCCGTCCATGGCCGCGTCGATCGCGGAAACGAGCCGGGCGCGGGTAGCGCCGAAGCCGTCGAACGACCCCGCCTTCACGAGCGCCTCGACGACCCCCTTGTTCACGAGGCGCGTGTCCACCTCGCCGGCGAGCTGGGTCAGGGAGACGTAGCGGCCCACGCGGGCGCGCCCGGCCAGGATCGACTCGACCGCCGACTCCCCCACCTTCTTGATCGCGGCGAGGCCGTAGCGGATCCCCTCCCCTTCCACCGCGAAATCGGCCTGGCTCTCGTTGATGTCGGGCGTGAGGACGTGGATCCCCATCTCCCGGCACTCCTGGACGTACTTCGCGACGTTGTCGGTCGTCTCCTTCTCTATCGAGAGGAGCGCCGCCATGAACTGCCGCGGGTGATGGGCCTTGAGGTAGGCGGTGCGGTACGCGATGAGGGCGTAGGCGGCGCTGTGGCTCGCGTTGAAGCCGTACGCGGCGAAGTGCTCCATGAGATCGAAGACCTCCCCGGCCACCCTGTCGGGGACCTTCCTCTTCTTGGCCCCCTCGACGAACTTGGTGCGCTCGGCGGCCATCGCCTCCTTCTTCTTCTTGCCCATCGCGCGCCTCAGGATGTCGGCCTCGCCGAGGGTGTAGCCGGCCATCGCGGAGGCGATCTGCATGACCTGCTCCTGGTAGACGATGACGCCGTACGTGTCCTTCAGGATCGGCTCGAGGATGGCGTGCGGGTAGCTCACGGTGATCTTGCCGTGGCGCCGCTTGATGAAGTCGTCGATCAGGCCGCCCTTGATCGGCCCCGGCCGGTAGAGCGCGTTGAGGGCGATCAGATCCTCGAAGCGCGTCGGCTTCAACCGCGCGAGGATGTCCTTCATCCCCGCCGACTCGAACTGGAAGACGCCGCTCGTCCTTGCTTCCGAAAACAACTTGTACGTCTCTCCGTCGTCGAGCGGGAGGCGCTCGAGATCGGTGCGCGCGCCGCTCTCGAGCTGCAGGCGATCGAGCAGGTCCTCGATGAGCGTGAGCGTCTTGAGCCCGAGGAAGTCCATCTTGAGGAGGCCGATGCGCTCGATCTCGTCCTTGGCGAACTGGGTCGTGATCTCCCCTTCGTTCGCCTGGTAGAGGGGGGCGAACTCCGTGATCGGGGCGGGGGAGATGACGACGCCGGCGGCGTGCGTCGAGGCGTGGCGCGTCAGCCCCTCGAGGCGGCGGCCGACGTCGATCAGGCGCTTGATCTTCGGGTCCTTCTCGTACGCCTCCCGGAGCTGCGGCACCGTGGCGAGCGCCTTGTCGAGCGTCGCGTCGAGCTCGGCCGGCACGAGCTTGGCGATCCGATCCACCTCGCCGTAGGCGATGTCGAGGCCGCGCCCGGCGTCGCGGATGACCGCGCGCGCGGCCATCGTCCCGAACGTGATGATCTGCGCCACGCGATCGCGCCCGTACTTGCGGGTCACGTAGTCGATCACCTGGCCCCGCTTCCTCATGCAGAAGTCGATGTCGATGTCGGGCATCGACACGCGCTCGGGGTTCAAGAACCGCTCGAAGATCAGGTTGTACGGGAGGGGGTCGATGTCGGTGATCCCGAGGCAGTACGCGACGAGGCTCCCGGCCGCGGAGCCTCGCCCGGGGCCGACGGGGACGTTGTTCTCGCGCGCGTAGCGGATGAAGTCCCACACGATCAGGAAGTACGCGGGAAAGTTCATCCGGCAGATCATCCCGATCTCGCTCTCGAGGCGCTTCTCGTACACGTCCATGGGGACGCGGAGCGCTCCGGCCGCCTCCAGCTCGTTCCACCGGACGCGCCGCCGCGCGTACCCCGCGTGGACCACCTCGCGGAAGTACCCCTCGAGGTCGTAGCCGGCCGGGACCTCGAAGCTGGGGAGGTGGTACTGCCCTTTCGCGATCTTCACGTCGCAGCGCTCGGCGATCCGGAGGGTATTGGCGATCGCCTCGGGAAGCTCGCGGAACGCCTCGGCCATCTCGGCGGGCGACTTGAGATAGTGCTCGTACGTGTAGAGCATCCTCGACGCGTCGTTGACGGTCCTGCCGGTCTGGATGCAGATGAGGACGTCGTGGGCGTCGTGATCGTCGCGCGTCAGGAAGTGGCAGTCGTTCGTGGCGACGAGCGGGATCGAGAGCTTCTTCGACATCGCGACGAGGGCCGGCGCGATCTTCCGCTGCTCGGGGAGCCCGTGCTCCTGGATCTCGAGGTAGAAGTTCCCCTTCCCGAAGATCTCCTGGTACGTCCCGGCCGCGCTCTCCGCGTCCTTCAGGCGGTCCGCGAGGAGGAGCTGCGCCACCTCGCCGCCGAGGCAGGCGCTCGTGCCGATGAGCCCCTCCGCGTGCGCCGCCAGGATCTCGCGATCGATGCGCGGCTTGTAGTAGAACCCCTCGGTGTAGGCGATCGACGCGAGCTGGATCAGGTTGGCCCACCCCTTCGCGTTCTCCGCGAGGAGGATGAGGTGGTAGTAGGGCTTCTTCTGCTCCCTCTGCGTCCCCTCGGCCTGGGTCGATTTATCCCTCCGGCCGGCGGGGGCGAGGTACGCCTCGCACCCGAGGATCGGCTTCACGCCGCGCGCGGCCGCCAGGTCGTGGAACTTCACCGCACCGAAGAGGTTTCCGTGGTCGGTCACCGCGACCGCGGGCATGCCGAACTCGACGGCCCTGTCCAGGATGTCCTCGAGCTGGCTGGCGCCGTCGAGGAGCGAGTACTGCGAGTGGTTGTGGAGATGCACGAAAGAGGGCTTGGCCACGCTCACTCCCACTCGATGGTCGACGGCGGCTTGCTGCTGACGTCGTAGACGACGCGGTTGATCCCGCGGATCTCGTTCACGATGCGGCTGCTCGCGCGGGCGAGGAGATCGTACGGGAGGCGCGACCACTCGGCCGTCATGAAATCCGTCGTCTCGACGGCCCTGAGGGCGAGCACGTTCTCGTACGTCCTGAGATCTCCCATCACCCCCACGCTCTTCACGGGAAGGAGGACCGCGAAGGCCTGCGCGATCCCATCGTACAGCCCCGCCCTCCGGATCTCGTCGATGAATATCGCGTCGGCCTCCTTCAGGAGCGCGACGCGCGGCGCGGTGATCTCGCCGAGGATGCGCACGGCGAGGCCGGGCCCGGGGAAGGGATGCCGCCTCACCAGATCCTCGTCGAGGCCCAGCTCGCGGCCGAGCGCGCGGACCTCGTCCTTGAAGAGGTCCCGCAGCGGCTCGACGAGTTTCAGGGACATCTTCTCGGGAAGGCCGCCGACGTTGTGGTGCGTCTTGATCGTGACCGACGGGCCCTTCACCGACCGCGACTCGATGAGGTCGGGGTAGAGCGTCCCCTGCCCCAGGAACTCGAAGGGGGCGCCCCCTCCCGCCGCCGACTTCGCCTCGTCCTCGAAGACCCGCACGAACGTCTCGCCGATGATCCGGCGCTTCGCCTCCGGGTCCGTCACCCCCTCGAGCCCCTCGAGGAAGCGCGCCCCCGCGTCGCGGTGCCGCACGGGGAGCTTGAACCGGTCGCGGAACCGGGCGAGGACACCCTCGGCCTCGTTCTTCCGGAGGAGCCCCGTGTCGATGAAGAGGCTCACCAGCCGATCGCCGATCGCGCGGTGGATGAGAAGGGCGGCCACGGAGGAATCGACGCCGCCGCTCAGCCCGCAGAGGACGCGCCCCCTCTCGCCGATCTGCTCCCTCAGGCGCGAGACCGCCTCCTCGGCGAAGCCGCGCATCGTCCAGTCCCCCTGGCAGCCGCAGATGGAGAACAGGAAATTCCTCAGAATGTCGACGCCGCGCGGCGTGTGCACGACCTCGGGGTGGAAACCGATCGCGAAGATGGACCGTGAGAGATCCTCGAACCCGGCGATCCCGCCGGTGTTTGTGGTCGCGGTGACGGTGAACCCCGCCGGGGCGCGCCGCGTCTCGTCGCCGTGGCTCATCCAGACCTGCTCGCGCGGGGCGAGCCCGGCGAGGAGCTTGCCGGGATTGCCGTTGACGATTTCGGCGTGGCCGTACTCGCGGCGGCCGGCGCCGACCACCTCGCCGCCGAGGGCGTGCGCGAGGAGCTGCATCCCGTAGCAGATCCCGAGGACCGGCGCCTTCAGGTCGAGGACCCCGGGGTCGAGGGCCGGGGCGTCCACGGCGTAGACGCTGTCCGGCCCCCCCGAGAGGATGATCCCCGCCGGGCGCCGGCCGGCGATCTCCTCGAGCTTCGCGCTGAACGGGAGGATCTCGCAGAAGACCTTCTGCTCGCGGACGCGCCGCGCGATGAGCTGCGTGTACTGCGATCCGTAGTCCAGGATGACGACGATTTCGTGCGCCCTTCCGCTCATCCTCTCGCGCTCGTCCTTTCCCGCTGCGAAGGGGCGGTCGTCCCGCCCGCGGGCCTCAGCGTCTCCCACAGGTACGACTCGATCACCCCGGCGCCGTCGTCGGCTCCCCGCTTGATGGACCGGTCGGCCGCGAGGAGGCGCCTGAACGCGGCCGCGATTCTCTCCTCGCTCCACCGCGGCAGTGCCGCGGCGAAGGCGTCCGCATCTTTCCAGAAGACCCTCACCGCCTTCGCGGCCTCGCGCGCCGGCGTCCCCGACTCGACGAGCGCCCTCGCCTGGAGCAGCCGCCTCAGGTGGCCCGCGCACTCGTAGAGAACGCGCAGCTCCCCCCTCTCCTCGGTCTCGAGGTACCGCCGCGCCGCGGAGGCCGCCCCGGCGGCGTCCCCCCGCGTCAGGGCGGAGGTGACCTTGAAGACGTCCCCCGCCTCGCCGCCCCCTGCTAGGAGGCCGACGAGCGCCGCGTCGACGCGCCCCTTCGCCCCCGCCGACCCCGCGGCCTTCCGCAGCTCGGCCACCGCACGGCTCAGATCCCGACCGCACATGGACGCGAGGAGGAGCCCGGCGTCGCGCGTCAGCGTCACCCCGAGGCGCTTCGCCTCCGCCTCGAGGTATGCGGGGACCTTGTCCTCCCACGGGGAGGAGACGTCGATTTTCGTCGCCCCGTCGAAGGCCTTGCGGACCGTCTCCTTCGGATCGAACGCCGCGATCACGAGGCAGGTCGAAGGGGACGGATCGCCCGCGTACTCCGCGAGGCCCTTCAGCTGCTCTTTCGTCAGCGAGTCGGCGGGCGATATCACGACGAGCCGGCGGCCGCCGCCCATGGGGAGGTTCCGCATCTCGTCGGCCAGCGCGGCGGCGTCGAGGCCGCCCGGCGAAAGGTTCCGGTAATTGAAGGCCTCGAAGCCCGGGGCGATGAGGCGCGCCCTGAGGGCCGCGGTCACCCGATCGCGCAGGACCCCTTCCTCTCCCGCAACGAAGTAGATCGCGGCGGGGGGACCTGCGCCAAGCGCCCTCTCCAGCTCCTCGGGGGTGAGCGCGTCGCTCCGCGAGGAGGCGGCCATCGTCAGAATCCCTCGAGGATCGACGTCACGACCGATTCCGCGAAATCGTGCGCGACCTCGTTGATGGCCACGATCTCCGCGTCGATGAACTGCGTCGCGCTCCGCGAGACGCCGTACTGCCGCTTGAACACGAAGTGATCGCTGCGAAAGTAGACCTTCTCGGAGGAGGCGTCCTTCAGCTCGACGTTCGCCGAGACGATGACCTCGTAGACGGTCGCGCGCCCGTCGCGGCCGACGTTGACGGGGTTGACGTCATAGCCGGTGACCTGCCCCTTCAGCACGGCGTCGGCCCCTTCAGCCGTCGACACGGTGCGGTAGCCTCCGCGCGAGATGAAGGTCTGCGTGACCTGCTCGGTGATCCTCTGATCGACCTCCGCCCGCCGCGTCTCGTTCCCGAAGGGGAGGATGCCGATCGTCTTCACCGACGGCGGGAGCAGCTGGTTGTGGCCGGCGAGCCGGTAGCCGCACGCGGGGGCCGCGGCCAGCGCGAGCGCGACGGCGATCCCGCGGGCCGCGGCGCGAAGGCCTCTCACCATCAGGCCCCCTGGTCCGCGCGGACGACCACGTTGAGGAGCTTCCCCGGGACGTAGACCGTCCTGACCACCGAACCCGCCAGATGCGAGGCGAGCTTCGGGTCGGCCTTCGCGGCGCGGACCACCTCGGTCTCCCCCGCCGACGCCGCGACCGAGACGCGCCCGCGGAGCTTCCCGTTCACCTGGACGGCGACCTCGACCTCGGAAGCCCGGCGCAGCTCCGCGTCCGCGGCCGGCCATGCCTCGAGGGCGACGAGGGAGGTCTCCCCGAGGAGCGACCAGCACTCCTCGGCCAGGTGAGGCGCGAAGGGGGCGAGGAGGAGGACGAGCGCCTCGATCGCCTCGCGGAGCGCGGGGAGATCGGCAGGCTGGATCTCCTTCGCGGCGACCGCCCCCTCGGGGGGAGGCGCCGCGAGGTAGATGGCGTTCGTCAGCTCCATCAGCGACGAGATGGCGGTGTTGAGATGCAGCCGGCGATCGATCCCCTCGGTCACGCGGGCGATCGTGTCGTGCGTGCGGCGCCGGAGCTCCACGAAGGGGTCGCTCAAGCCCGTCATCGCCTGCGCCGAGCCGGACGCGAAGGCACGGGACGCGGCGCTCAGGGCGGGGCCGTGGTGCTCGACAAGTCGATGAGCCCTCCGCGCAAACCGGTCGAGGCCGTCCACGCCGGTGTCGCTCCACTCGAGGTCCTTCTCCGGCGGGGCGGCAAAGAGGATGAAGAGGCGCGTCACGTCGGCGCCGTATTTCCCCACCATGTCGTCGGGGTCGACGACGTTCCCCTTCGATTTCGACATCGCCGACCCGCCCTTGAGGACCATCCCCTGCGTCACGAGGCGCGTGACGGGCTCG
>JACPZX010000090.1 GCA_016195325.1 Acidobacteriota bacterium | reverse complement strand
CTCCGTCGCCGCGCGCCTGCTCAACAGGGCGAAGGAGACCGGGGACGACCACCAGACGCTGCTCACGAGCTACGGCATAGAGCGGTTCCTCTACCGTCTCGGCGTGTCGGATCGGCGCAACCGCTTCGTGCTGAAAGGGGCGATGCTTCTACGGCTCTGGGCCGATCGACCCTATCGCGCGACGCGCGATCTCGATCTGCTGCGCCGCGGCGACGGCGCGTTCGAGGCGATCCGCGACGACCTCCGTGAGATCGTCATGACGCCGGCTCCGCCGGACGCCATCATCTTCGACACCGAACGCATCGACCTCCAGGCGATCCGCGCGGAGGACGAGTACGCCGGAACACGAGCCACGCTGCTCGCGTGGTGCGGGAAGGCCCGCCTGAGCCTGCAGATTGACATGGGCCTCGGAGATGCGGTCTGGCCTGAACCGCAAGCCTGCACCTATCCGACGCTGCTCGACCTCCCCGCGCCGGAGCTGCTCGCCTATCCACGGGAGGCGGTGGTCGCGGAGAAGCTCGAGGCGATGGTCGTGCTCGGCGAGCGGAACAGCCGCATCAAGGACTTCTTCGACCTCCACTATCTCGCGAGCAGCTTCGAGTTCGATCGCGCGACCCTGTCGGAAGCTGTGCGACGGACGTTCGAGCGGCGCCACACGCCGATTGCGGCCGAGGATCCGATAGGACTCACGACAGCGTTTTGGGAGAATCCGTCACGTCCCGCGCAGATGCGGGCATTCGCTCGCCGGGCGGGTCTCGTGACACCCGAGAGACCTGCGGAGTCGTTCACGCGGCTTCTGCATGAGTTCCTCGCGCCGGTGCTGGATGACGTGCGTCGGGGACGTCGACAGGATGGACACTGGAATTCGGGCGGACCCTGGCGGTGAGCGCAGTCCCCCCTACCTCCCCATCACGATCGGCTCCAGCAGCGTCCGCAACGCCTGCCGCGCCCGATGCAGCCGGATCTTGACGGCGTTCGCCGTGATCCCCAGCATCCGCGCAACCTCCTCCGTATCCATCTCCTCGATGTCCCGAAGCATCAGCACCGTCCGCGCCGACTCCGGCAGCCGATCGATCGCCGCCCGCACCGCCGCCCGCGACTCCGCCTGAAAGACGACGTCTTCCGCAGAAGAGGGCCACGAAGACACCGGCCCCGCATGATGCCCATCCTCCGCGAACTGCGGCAGCAATTCCTCGAGAGACGCCTCCGGATGCCGCGAAGCGGTCCGAAGCTTCATCAGGGAAGCGTTGACGGTAATCCGGTGGAGCCACGTCGAAAGGCGTGAATCCCCCTTGAACGACCGGACCGACTTGAACGCGGAGATCAAAGCATCCTGCACCGCGTCCCGAGCGTCGTCGTCGTTCCGGAAGTACCGCCGCGCCACACAGAGCAAGCGGCCCGAGTGAGCCCGGACGAGAAGCTCGAAAGCCGCCTCGTCCCCGGCGCGAAGCCGCGCCAGAAGATCCCGATCCTCCGCCGCCTCGGCCGGCTCGAGCGAAGCGACCGTATCCTGCCAGGGAAGCGTGCGAGACATCATCGGCGGGGCCCTCCCAAAAGCTCGGCGACGAAAGCCGACGCGCCGTGAAGCGCCGCCCCCGCCGCGACCAGGTCCTGGAGGAGGCCGACGCCCGTCGGATCGACGAAGGCCACCCCCGTGAGATCGACGACGAGCTTGCCGGAGCGCGCGAGAAGCGGTTCGGCGGCGGCGCGAAGCTCGGGAACCCACTCGCCGGCCAGCCGCCCCTCCAGGGTGAGGTGCTCGGCCCCCCCATTCCCTGACGTCCTCGTGATCCTCAGCATCGTCGTCTCCTTCCGTTCGCGCCCAGGACAAAGCAATCGCGTTGCCACAGAGAAGGAGGGTGATGCCGCCTTGAGAATCAATGGGTTAGGCGACGCGGCTCGGAGATCCGCCACGAACCCAAACGGCCGCTACGATATTTCGTGACTGCCCGGCTTGATGCCGAGCTTCTTCATGCGGCTGCGGAGGGTGTTGGGATTGAGGCCGAGGATGTTGGCCGCCCCCTGAGGTCCCTGCACGACCCCTCGCGTGCTCCGGAGGACCGCGAGGATGTGCTCGCGCTCCCGGTTGGCGAGCGTGGCGCCCCCGGCCGCGACCATCGGCTCCGCCTCGGTCTCCGCGGCCAGATCGGGTTCGAGCTCGAGAACCGGCCCCTGCGCGAGGACGGCCGCGCGCTCGATGACGTTCTGCATCTCGCGGACGTTCCCGGGCCAGCGGTAGCTCATCAGGCGATCCATGCTCCGCCGACTGAACCCCGAGAGAGTCTTCCCGAGTTTCTTCCCGAGCCGGCCGACGAAGAAGCCGGCGAGAAGCGGGATGTCGTCGCGCCGGTCGCGCAGCGGCGGCACGGCGACGGGGAAGACGTTGAGCCGGTACAGGAGATCCTGGCGGAACTTCCCCTCCTTGACCGCGTGATCGAGGTTCCTGTTGGTCGCCGCGATCACGCGGACGTTGATCTTCACGGTCCGGCTGCTCCCCACCGGCTCGAACTCCATCTCCTGGAGGACGCGCAGCAGTTTCACCTGCGTCTCGGGCGGGAGATCTCCGACCTCGTCGAGAAAAATCGTCCCGCCGTGCGCGAGCTCGAACCGCCCCGTGCGCCCCGAGAGCGCTCCGGTGAAGGCCCCCTTGACGTGGCCGAACAGCTCGCTCTCGACGAGCCCCGCGGCGATCGCCCCGCAGTTCACCTTCACGAGGGCGCGCTCGCGCCGCGCGCTGCGACTGTGGACTGCGCGCGCGAAGAGCTCCTTCCCCACGCCGGTCTCGCCGGTGATGAGGACGGTCGAGTCGGTCGCCGCGACTTTCTCGACGCGCCGCAGGGCGTCGAGCAGCGCCGGGCTGTTGCCGACGATCTCCTCGAAGTTGTGCTGCGAGCGGATCTCCTCCTGGAGATAGACGTTCTCGGCTTCCAGCCGGTTCTTGAGCCCCTCGAGCTCGATCATCGCCTCGCGGAGGGACGACTCGGCGGCGCTCCGCCTCTCGACTTCCTGCCGCATCTCGTCGTACAGCCGGGCGTTCTCGAGGGCGATGGCCGCCTCGGCGGCGAGGATCTGCATCATCTCGACGCGTCTCGCGGTGAAGGCGTCGCGCGCGAGGTTGTTCTCGAGGTAGAGGATGCCGCCGAGCTTTCCCTGGTGGACGACGGGGACGCAGAGGATTGACCGGCAGCCGGACTGCGTGTGGGGGTCGCTCGCGAACCGCTCGTCGGTGCCGGCATCGCCGATGACGACCCCCTGGCCGGTGCGGAAGACGTAGCGGACGACGCCGTGGGCGAGGCCGGTCGCCTTCTCGAGGGGGATCGCCCGGCCGACCTCCGCCGGGGCGGGTCCCGCGTCGGCGACGGCCTGCACGAAGAGCGCGCCGTCGCGGCTCTGGAGGAAGATCCCCCTCTCCGCCCCGGCGTTCTCGATCGCGATCGCCATGAGCTTGCGAAGCAGCTCCTCGAGCTCGATTTCCACCGCGATCGCGTGCGCCGCCTTGAGCACGCTCGCGAGATCGAGGGGGCCTCCCGCGTCCCCGGCCGGAGCCTCGGGGCCGCCGGGGGAGGCGACCGCCGTTCGCGCCGGCAGCAGGCGGCCGTGGCGCGCCACGAGATCGCGCGCCTTGGCCGCCGCCCCCCAGGCCGCGTAGCCGCGGTGGGCCTCCGCGAGATAGACGGCGGCGACCGGCTCGCGCCCGCGGCCGAGCCAGAACCTTCCGGCGAGATCGTTCGCGAGGGCTTCGTTCTGGACGTTGTCGGTCTTCCGGGCGTAGGCGATCGCCTCCTCGTACCGCTCGATCGCGGCCGCCGGCTCGCCGACGACGCGGGCCAACTCCGCCGAGATGATGAGCCACCAGCAGCGGAAGTTCTCGGGGCAGTTCTCCGCGAGGAGGCCGAGCGCGTCGCGCGCGCGCAGGAGCTTCTCCGCGAACTCGCGCCGCTCGTCCGGGGCGGCGGCCTCGTAGAGGGCCGCCATCGCCAGGCTCGCCCAGAAGTCGAAGTAGACCGGCCAGATGACCCCCTTCGGCAACCATGCCTGGCGGTGCGCGGTCGTCGCGGCCTCGAGCGCCGCCGCGTGGTCCTCGAAGAGGACGCCGAGCTGGAGCTTCATCGCGAGGAAGAAGGTGCCGCAGAAGCCCGTCGTCCCGTACGTCTCGAAGTACTCGCGCTCGTCGAACCCCGCGTGCGTCATCGACTGCGGCCCGATCGTCTTCCCCTGAAGTGCCATCGCCCAGGAGATGTAGAGACGCTCCGACGCCGCGAGGGGGGCCATCCGGATCCTCTCGAGCACGGCGACCGTCGGCTCGTAGTACCTCACGAACTCGTCGAGATCGTTGCTGACGAGCATCCCCGACCAGGTCTCGGTCAGGGCGCCGTAGCCGGCATACGCGAAGTCCCCCGACTCCAGGCCGTGCCGGACCGCCTCGCGCGCGTGGTGCATCGCGTCCTGGAACGGGCGGCGCCACAGGCTCACGTGCGCGTTGAACTGCTGGTGCGTGCTCGCGCGCCCTCGCGCGTCGCCCAGGCGCTCGTTCACGCGCAGGGCGAGGAGCCCCCATTCCTCCGCCGCCCGGTAGTCGTGCCGCATCGATCCGATGGTGATGGCGTGCGTCGCGTAACCGAACGGCGAGTCGGCGGTGTTTCCCATCTCCATCGAGACGCGGACGATCTGCGCCGAGATCAGCGACGAGAGCGCGGTGTCGGCCTGGATGTACGCCGACGCCCACATCGCCGTCCCGAGCGAGACGACCATGCGCGTGGCCGCGTCGCTCATCACGGGGAGATCGACCAGCGCGGCGATCGCGCGCGCGCCGAGGAGCGTGCGGATCCTCTCGAGCTCGCGATCGACGGCGCGGAGCTTCTCGGCCTCGTCCTCGGGGAGCATCACGCCGAAAAGCGCGAGCGCCTCGCGCCCCGCGCGGACCGCGTCGGCGTAGCGCGCCTGGCTGTCGAAGTGGACGATCCGCTGCCGGTACGCCTCGGCCCTCTCGACCGGCGTCTGAAGCTCCCGAATCAGCGTCTCGAAGCGCGATTCGAACTCCTCGTATCTGCCGCAGAGGTATTCGCACTCGGCGGCCTGAGTCGAAAGCTGAGCCGTCAGCTCGTAATGGTCCTTCCACGCGTCTCCCGGGATCCGGGAGAGGCCACGCGTGAAGTGATCGAGCGCGGCGGCAAAGGCCGCCGAAGCCTTGGCCTTCTTCCCGGCCGCGAGGTTCAGCCGGACGAGGCTCATCCTCTCGGCGTCGTCCGTGATCAGATCGTCCCCCAGGTTGAGGTGGTTGACGATCTCGAAGAGACGCGCGCCGGCGGCGTCATCCCCCGCCCCGGCCCCGGCCCCGACCCTGACCCCG
>JACPZX010000089.1 GCA_016195325.1 Acidobacteriota bacterium | reverse complement strand
CGGCGCGCGAAGTCGACGACCTCGCGCAGCCTCGGGACGCGCATCAGAGGGTTCGCGATCGTCTCCACCAGGAAGAGGCGCGTCGTGGGGCGCCTGGCCTTCGCCCACGCGCCGGGGTCCGCGGCGTCGACGAAGGTGTAGCTCAGGCCGAGGTCCTCGAAGTGCTTCGTCAGGAAATCGTGCGTTCCGCCGTAGAGGCACGCACCCGCGATGAGGTGGTCGCCCTTCTTGAGGACCGTCAGGAGGGCCGACGTCACCGCTGCCATCCCGGACGCCGTCGCCACACCGGCCTCGGCCGTCTCGAGGGCGGCGAGCTTGTCGTTCACGTAGCTCTGCGTCGGCGTGCAGCTCAGCCGGATGTACTTGATGTCGTGGTAGTCGGTCCCGGGCTCCACGCTGTAGACCGTTCCCTGGTAGATCGGGAAGACGAGCGAGCCCTCCGGCCCCGGCCGGCGCTCGCCGGCGTGCACGGCCAGAGTTTCCATCCGCCTCTTCGATGCCTGCATCTCTTCTCCTCTCGCGCCCCATGCTCCTGGCCCTCAGCGCGTCGTGGCGATCGTCACGCGAAGAACCCGGCTCACGTCGGGGTAGACGAAACCGTCCTCGACGGGGTGAACCGTTCCCTGCTCGGCGAAGCCCGCTCCCGGGCGCGTCTGACGCGATCCCTGGAAGGCTCCGAGCCCCGGCTCCTGGTGAATCTCCGTGCCGGCGTCCCAGAGCAGTATCTGATCCGTGACGTCTCCCGACACGGGGCGTCCGCGCGCGTCGAAGAGCGCGATCCCCGTCTCGATCGGCGCGAAGAAGAGATCGTTCGACTCCCGGAGCATCATCGCGAGCGAGAGCCGCTCGCCACGGAGCGCGGAGATCTCGAACTCGATCGCGTCTCCCGGGCCGAGGGGCCGATCTCCGGCGTTCCCGAAGAGCCCCGACGCGACGACGCCCTCCCGTGACGGCAGGTACGCCGCGAGCCTCCCGGGGTTTCCATCCTCGGCGAGCTCCTCGAGTCCTTCGCCGCGGTCGGGGCGCCCCGTCGTGAAGAGCGGTCCGAAGGCGTCGTGGAGGACCCAGACGCCACTCGAGAGCGTCGCCGCCATCCCGGGGCCGATGGAGGGGGTCAGAGTTCCCCGGAGGGAGACGTTTTCCACGCGCACCCGGAACGTCGCCGGTCCGCCGGGCCGGTGAGTCGCGCCGGGGAGGCCCGTCGCCGCGGCCAGCAGCGTTCCCAAGATCGCGATCCGTCTCATGCGCCCCCTCCCGTTGCCCCCGTCCCGTCCCCCGGGGAGTCCCGGGGCCCCGTCTTCGGCGCGAGAACCGTAGGGTCCGCGGGTCCATGAATGCAATCGTTTGTTTTCACAGATTCGATGATCTATGGTCATGCGAGGAGGGAGGACCATGGATCTCGAAATCCGGCACCTGAAGCTGGTCGTTGCGATCGCCGAGGAGGGGAGCGTGACGAAGGCGGGACGCCGCCTCTACCTCACCCAGTCCGCGCTCAGCCACCAGCTCCGTGACATCGAACAAAGGCTGGGCGCCCCGTTATTCCACCGCTCGGGCCGGAGGATGCTTCTCACGCCCACGGGCGAGAAGATGCTGGGCTCGGCCCGATCGCTGCTCGCGCAGCTCGAGCGGGCGGAGGAGGAGATCCGCGCCGTCGCGACGGAGCGGCACGGGTCGCTCAGGCTCAGCACCGAGTGCTACACCTGTTACAACTGGCTCCCGATCCTCCTCAAGGAATTCGGGCGCAAGTTTCCGAAAGTCGACGTGACGATCGTCGTCGAGGCGACGCGCGGCCCGATTGAGGCCCTCCTCGACGGGAAGCTCGACGTCGCCATCGTCAGCAGCCCCGTCCGCGATCGGCGCCTCGTCGTCACGCCGCTCTTCGACGACGAGATGCTCGTTCTCGTCGCCACGGATCACCGGCTCGCCTCGCGCGCCTACGTGAAGCCGGAGGACTTCCGGGACGAGCACCTCTATCTCTACTCCACGCCCGAGGAGAGCACGTTCTTCCAGACGCTCCTGGTGCCGGCGGGGGTGAGACCGAAGCAGGTGACGCAGGCGCAGCTCACCGAGGCGATCGTTCAGCTCGTCAAGGCGGGACTCGGCGTCGCGGTCCTCGCGCGGTGGGTGGTCGAGCAGGATCTGCGCTCGGGGGCGATCCGCGGCGTGCCCCTCACGCGCGGCGGCTTCCGGAGAACGTGGAGCGCCGCCCGGCTCCGGGCGAGGCACGTTCCCGCCTACATCCCGGAGTTCATCAGGCTCATGTCCCGCGACCCGATGGGCGTTCTGCAGCGGGAGCGGCGACGGGAGTCGAAGCAGGCCGGCTGAGGGGCGGGCCGCAGCCCCGGACGCGCGGGCGGTTCAGAGCAGGTACGCCGCCGCGAATCCGATCTGCGCCGCCATCATCATCAGGTACATGTGCGTCCACGACGGGTGGTTCTCCGTGCGGGCGAGATCTTCCGGGTTCCGGAGGAGGAGGTAGCAGGTGTAGCACCCCCACGCCGCGAGGAGAAACCCCAGTCCCGTGAGGAGCGTGGGGTTGCCGGTGAGGATCGTGCGCGACGGTTCCCACGGGTTCGCCACGTGCGCGCCGATCGGCAGGAGGAGCCACGGGACGACGAAGAACGGCGCGATCATCCAGGCGGACTTCGCGACGCCGTAGCGTATCGGCAGCGTGATGCAGCCGCCGCGGCGATCCCCCTCCATGTCCGAGAAGTCCTTCGTCGTCGCGGCGCCGAGGAGGAAGAACATGAAGATCGATCCGATGTACCAGGGCTCCAGGTGGTAGATCGAGGCGACCATCGACCATCCCGCGACCTTCAGGAGGCATCCCCTCGGAATCGCGATCGTGATGTTGGCCAGGAACCCGTCGCGCTTCGTGCGGCCGAGGGCCGGCGCGGAGTAGACGAAGGTGGCGACCATCCCGATCAGGTAGACGACGGCGCACTCGTGCGCGACGAGGGGCGCCCCGAACTTGGCGCGGAGGCCCGTGTACGGGTACACCACGACGAGCCACGTCGGGACGATGGCGGCGACGTAGAGCGCGATCGAGTACCACCATCCCGCGCGCATCGAGATCGTGCCCGCCACGAGCGGCCGGTTGGGCTTGTTGTACCGGTCGATCTCGAGGTCGTAGTACTGGTTGATGACGTTCGAGGCGGCGTTCAGGAGCGCGGCGCAGGCCGAGCCCAGGAGGATCGTGAGGACGACGTCGAGCGTCGCCCGCCGCGACGGATCCGGATTGCTGCTGCTGCCGAAAGCGGTGATCGCGCCCGAGATGACGCCCAGGGTGGGCGGGAGGAGCGTGAAGGGGCGGGTGAAGTCCACGTAGAGCCTGATGCGGTCGAGCCTGTCGCTCATCTCTTCTCCGGGTTCCGTCTCGAGGCTGCGGGGGGGGCGGCGCGTCAGGCGACCAGCTTCCAGATCGCGAGCGCCGCGAGCGCGCCGACGAGCGTGTTGGCGAAGTTGACGGCCTCGTTGTCGATCAGCTTCATCGCCTCGACCGTCGCCCCGATGTAGCTCTCGGCCGTCGTGCCGATGAACGACGCCGCGATCGCGACGGCGGCCCCCAAAGCAGGGATCATCCCCGTCGCCCACGCGAGGGCCGAGAGCACCGCGCCCGCGAGAAGCCCGGCCGCCGTCCCCTGAAGCGAGACGGCTCCGTCCGTCCCCGGGGGGACCCGACGGAGCGTAGTAATAAGGATGGGGTGCTTTCCGTACACCTGGCCGATCTCCGTCGAGACGGTGTCGAAGACCGCGGTCGCGAGCGCGGCCGTGAAGGCGATGAGGAGCGCCGTCGTCGCCGTCGTCGAGGCGGCGAGGAAGGCGAGAAAAGCCGCGAGCCCCACGTTGGCGATCGCGTGCCGCGCCCCGCGCCGCCCCCCCGACTCCTGCGCGATCCGCCGCGCCGCCTTCTTCTCGTAGCCGACCTTCGTCGACCCGCTCGCGAGCACGAAGAAGATGGTCAGGATCACGTACCCGCGCCACCCCGCGAAGGCGTAGATGGCGGTGCCCAGCACATATCCCGCGAGCGCGCCGCTCGGTTTCACGGTCTTCGCCGCGTAGGCGGCTCCGGCCACCACCAGGTTGAGGACCGCGCCGGCGAGAACTTGCCTCTCGAGTGGCGGATTCGACGACGCGAGGATCGCAGGGTCCATCCACCAGAGCGCGTACAGCGCGCCGCCGGTGAGGAGCGGGACGGTGATGTTGTCGTCGATCCCGGTCGGGAGCGACTCGATGAACGCGCCGAGGACCGCGACGGCGAGGGCGAGGGCCCACACGCTCACGGCGGGCTCCGGCGTTTCCGGGTGGCCCCCCGCGACCCACATCTGGAGCCATGCCGCGGCGGCCGTGCCCGCGGCGACGAAGCCGAGGAATCCGGACCAGGACTTCGAGGCGTTCCACGGGAGCCGCGGGCCGCCGAGGAACGTCCCGGCGAGGGTCGCCGCGCCGTCGCCGAACGCCATCAGACCCCACGCCGCCGCCGCGATGTCGAGGCGCGAGCTGAAGACGGCGATGAGGACCGCCACCGACAGCGGGTACAGCAGAATCCCGAGCGCGTAGCCGCGCGCCCGATCCGCCTCGCGATCGAGCGCTCCCTTGCTGAGCCTCGGGAGCGCCAGCCGGTTGAAGGCGAGCGCGCCCAGCGCGAGGAGGAGCGACTGCCAGCCCGTGAGCCAGCGGAGCAGCAGGGCGAAGAGCCCCGAGAGGACGTGCACCGCCTTGCGCGCGAGCTCGACGCGCTTCGAGGAAGAGGCCGCCGTCACGCCGTCGCCCCGCCGGCGATTCCCCGCTCGCGCAGCCACGCGACGGTGCGCGCGAGCCCGTCCGCCAGCGGTGTGATCCGGTAGCCGAGGTCCGCGATCGCGCGCGAGGAGTCGTACGCCCACTCGCGCCGGTAGACGCGCACCACCTCGTCGGTGATCTCCGGCTCGCGGCCCGTCGCGCGGGCGCGCATCCGCTGCGCCCAGCCGACCATGCCCGCGAGAGCGAACGGGATGCGCCGCGTCGGCGCCGCCACTCCCGTCTGCTGCGTCAGGATGGCGAGGACCTCGAGGATCGTCCGGTTCTCCCCGCCGAGGATGTACTCCCCGCCGGGCTTCCCCTTCTCGAGGGCGAGGAGGTGCCCGTTCACGACGTCGTCGATGTAGGCGTAGGAGATCTTCCTGTCGCCGGCGCCCAGAATTCCCGGCAGCGTGCCGTTCAGGAAATCGCGGACCGTCTTCGTCATCAGGCTTCCGTCGGTGAGCGTTCCCGGCCCGTAGACGACGCCGGGGAACACCGTGACGATCGGCGCCCCGGCGCGCGCGGCCGCCCGCGCCGCCTCGAGAGCGAGGGCCTTCGTGCGCTCGTAGTCGTTGTGCGGGCGGCGGTCCGGGATCGTCCAGCTCTCGGCGGCGATGGCGCCGTCGGTGGGGCCGAGCGCGATGAACGACGACGTGTAGAGAACGCGCGGCGCGCCGGCGGCGAGCACGTTCCTCAGCCCCCCCACGTTGACGGCGTCGAAGGCCGAAGCGTCGGGCATCCACATCTTGACGAGCGCGGCGGTGTGGACGATCGCGTCGCACCCCGCCGCCGCGCGCCGGACCGCCGCGGCGTCGACGACGTCGCCGAGGGCCGCGGCGCATCCCGGGGGGGGCTTGCGCGGAGAGCCCGGGCGGACGAGGGCGGTCACCGTGTGCCCCTTCGAGAGGAGGGCCTCGCCGATCCGGCCGCCGAGAAACCCCGTGCCGCCCGTGAGGAGAATCTTCACGCCGGGCGCCCGCTGAGGGCGCGCTCGCGCAGGAACGCGTCCTGCGCTTCCTCCCACGTCCTCGGCGCGAAGCCGGTGACGCGGATGAACTCCGACGGATCCAGCGCGGAGTTCATCGGTCGCGGTGCGCGATCCCCCTTCCATTCCAGGTGCGAGAGAGGGCGGACCGCGGACGTGTCGAGCCCGAGGGAATCGGCGGCGCGCTTCACGAAGTGGTACCGGGTCGTGATCTCTCCCGGGTTCGTGAAGTGGAGGATCCCCGCGTGGGGGATGGCGATGAGCCGGACGATCGCCTCCGCGAGATCCGGGATGTACGTGGGCGAGCCGTACCGATCGGCGACGAGGCCGAGGGAGCGCTTCGCCTCGATCATCGAGAGGAAATTCTCCGGGAACCTGCCCGCCCCCTCGCCGAAGAACCACGCGGCCCGCAGGATCGTCGCCCCGGGTGACTCCGCGGCCACCGCGGTCTCGCCGTCGAGCTTCGTCCGCCCGTACACCGAGAGGGGAGCCGGGGCGTCGTCCTCCCGGTACCGGCGGGCGAGGGCGCCGTCGAAGACGAGATCCGTCGAGACGTGGATGACGCGAGAGTCCACCTGCGCCGCGGCCCGCGCGACGTTGCCGGCGCCGAAGTCGTTCCCGAGCCTCGCCCGCTCCGGCTCGTCCTCGCAGCCGTCCACATGGGTGAACGACGCCGCGTTGATGACGACGGTGGGCCGGATGCGCTCCAGCTCGGAGGCGAGGCGGAAATAGTCGGTGACGTCGATCTCGTCGCGCGTCGCGAAGACGGCGGCCGGGTAGGCGTCCGCCATCGCCTCCTGGAGCGCGAGGCCGAGGCGTCCTCCCCCCCCGGTGACGAGGGGTGTGATCTTCGTCGGGGTCATCGGCCGATTATCCGGGAGAGGCGCGCCCCTGTCCATCGTCGCGCCCTGCGGGCGGGCGCTCTCCGCGGCGGGGAGTCATTGGGGCCGTCCGTTGACGTCGAGGAAGGTGCCGACCCCTCGAAGGTTGACGACGAAGCGGTACTGAACGTCCGAGGTCGAGCCGATGGATCCGGAGGGAAGAGCGCGCTTGTCGACCTCGAGCAGAACGCCGCAGCACTGCGTGTTGTACCCGAACCGGTACCGCTGGTTCTGCAGGAACGAGTTCTCGACGTCGTAGGCGATCTCGACGTCGGTCGTGATCTTGCGGCCGAACAGCGCCAGGCCGCCCAGCAGGTGGACCTGGCTGGTGTTGACGAAACAGCGCGCCTGCTCCGGTCCCTCGCGGCCGACCAGGCGGTTCCCGTCGGTCGCGCAGAGCGAGCCGGCTCCCGCGCGGACCCCCTCGAGATCGCGCCCGAAGACCCAGCTCATCCTCAGGTAGTCGTACGTCTTCGACCGCATCGATCCCGAGAGGCTGACCGTCGAGATGTCGCGGAAGAGGATGTCGTAGTTCGCGCGAAGATCCAGGGAGGTCGAGAACGTCGGGTTGTAGCGCGCCGTCGCCGTGATCGGCGAGTACTGGCTGTTGGCGTCCAGGGCGAGGGAGCGGCTGAGCGGCCTCAGATTGGCGAGCGAGTACCCCTGCGACAGCTCGAAGCTCGCGATCTCGACCGGGCCCACGTTGAGGGGGCGCGCCGGCTGGGGCGGGCCGCCGAAGAGGGGCGTGCGCTTCGATGGGCCCGTCGAGACATCCGACGGGAGGTAGGCCTCGCCGCCCACGGGGGTGCTCGGCGAGGCCGGCGGCGATTCCGGAGCGGGCGGTGGCGCCGCGCCTTCGGGGGCCGCGCCGGGCGCCACCGGGCGCTCCGCGGGGGCGACCAGCTCCTGGTTGCGCGTCGGCGCCTCCTCTCCGATCACGAGAGAGGCGAGGCTGCCCGTGAGGGCCGGGCTCGTCGCGGACCCGGGCGCGGCCTGGGGCGGCTTCTTCTGGAAAAGGCGCGTCGTGAGCGAGTACGTGAGGAGGTTGCTCGTGCCGAGCGTCGCGTCGATCTCGTCGAAGGGGATGATCTTCTCGCCGCCGGCGACCTCGGGGACGTAGTCGTAGGTGATCCGCGGCTCGAGCGTGTTCTTGTACCGCGTCTTCCCCTCCGCCTCGCTGCCGAAGAGCCGGTAGATTCTCGGCCCGACGATGCTGAACCCCGCGCGGTACTGCTGGCGGTTGATGGCGGGCCCGGTCGGGTCGAGGGCCGAGCCGGGATCGCTGTCGCTCGCCGTGTAGAACGTGTCGCGGAACGAGACGATGGGCGAGATGTCGAGCCAGGGCACGGGCGTGAAGTTCCCCGTGATCGTGGGGAAGACGTCGAAGCGGTCGTACGTCGCCTGCGCGGCCTGGCGGTTGCCCGCGGCGTCGAAGGTGTTCTCGCGGCGCACGAGGCCGTCGAACGACGCCAGGTACGTGAGATAGAACGGCGTCTTCCCGAGCCGGATCCCGCGGCCGCGCATCTCCACCTCCGGCAGCCGCAGGAGCGCCAGGTCGTCGATCTTCAGCTCGATCGGATCGACCACGCCGAGGAACTGCGTCTGCTGGTTGAATCGCACGTTCACCGCGTAGGGACCCGAGAGGCGCGAGAGGTCGAGCTGCGAGAGGACCGTCGGGTTCGACGAGTAGCGGATCTCGTGCTCGAAGTCGATGAAATAGTTCAGGTCGCTGACGTCGTCGAGGTCCGCCAGGAGCTTGAAGCCCGCCGGGAGCTGCTGCGAATAATTCATCCGGACCTGGTAGCGATCGCGATCGACGATGTCCGAGTGGGCGAAGGGGCGGAGCTTCTCGCGCAGGAAGTAGGTCGTGATCGTGCCGCTGCCGTAAGCGTTCGGGACGAACCGGGTCTCGAGCCCGAACGCCGTCGACGGCAGCTCCTCGACTCCGTTCGAGATCGCGCCGCCGAACGAGTCGACCTGAAGCGTCGAGTCGAAGCTGCGGCCGACCGGCACGTAGAGGGCGTTGCTGAGGAACGCGCCGCGCTTCTGCGAGAAGCCGAAGTGGGGGAAGAGCAGCCCGGCCGCGCGATCCTCCTTCACGGGAATCGCGAGGTACGGGCTCCAGAAGATCGGGATCTTCCCCACGCGCAGGACGGCGTCGCGGAGGTGCGCGTAGTGGCCGACGTGGACGATCGCGGTGCCGACCCAGAACGACCAGTAGGGGGTCGGCTGCGTGCAGCTCGTGACCGTCGCGTCGGTGATCCGGTACGACTGCTCGCCGACCCTCTGCATCTTCGCCGCGTTGACGATCAGGTCGGGCTCGATGTAGGCGCGCGCGTTGTCGATCACCGCCTCCCCCGAGTCGAGGTCGAACTCGGCGCGATCCCCGCTGATCTCGCTGTCGGCGAGCTGGATGACGACGTTCCCCTCGGCCGTCACCGTGCGCTCCGACTCGGAGTAGTGCGCGCTGTCGGCGAGGAGGTGCGCCCCGCCGTAACGAAAGTCGACCTCGTTCGTGAGGACGTACTCGCCCGCCGACGGCTGCTCGATGTGCCCGGCCGACATCAGCGGCGTCTCGTTCGGCCCCGGCCTGGTGAACTTCGTGCGCGGGGGCTTCTTCCTGGCGCCGGGCTGTCCCCTGGTCGGGGACGGGGTCGCGGCCTGGGCCATGACCGGCGGGGCGGCGGCGAAACAGGCGGCGAGCGCCCCGGCGGCCGCCCACGCGCGGACCCTCACGGGATCAGAAGACCCGCGTAGCCGACCACCTCGTCGAAGTTTCCGGACGTCTCCCCCGAGTTGCCGTAGGCGACGACCTCGGCGCGCGACGCGCCGAGGCGCTTGAGCGCGAGCAGCCCGGCCGTCGCGGCGGCGTAGCCGCACATGCTGATCTCCTCCTCGCGCACGATGCGGTGGAGCCCGTCGCCGTCGAGCGTCTCCATGCGTCGGATGGCTTTCCAGTCCTTGACCCGCGCGGCCTCGGCCGGCTCGTAGTGCGTCATGTCGGTGCTGATGACGAGGCCGATCGGCTCGCCCATCGTGGAGGCGGCCCCCGCGATCGCCGCGGCGAGCGTCGCGAGGTCGGCGCGCCGTCCGGTCCCGACGCAGATCGGCGCGAACGTGAAGTCCCGGAGCCGCGACTGGAGGAACGGGATCTGCACCTCGAGCGAGTGCTCGGCGTGATGCGCCGCCGGATCGGCCTCGACGATGTTGGCCGAGTCGAGGATCAGGTCGGCGAGGGCCTCGTCGATGCGGGCGGCGCCGAGCGGGGTCAGCCACGCGCCGCGGTTCATGATGGAGATCGGACGGCCGAGGCCCGTGTGGTTCGGCCCGATGAGGACCAGGCGGCGCGGCAGCTCGGCGGCCGCGTAGACGGCCCCTGCGATCGCCCCGGAGTACATGTACCCGGCGTGCGGGACGACGATTCCGCGGACCGGACGTGGGGGCGTCTTCCCGGCCGCGAGGTGCGCTTCGAGCTCCTGCCGCAGCTTCGCCGGGTCCGAAGGATAGAAGTGTCCCGCGACGTAGGGCTTTCTGTCGGACGATGTGCCGGACGTCGGATGAGGCATTGGAGTGGCGGAGGAACCCTGGGGGGCCCGTGAGCCCGATCGCCGCGTGGCCGGGGCGCATCGTAGCACGAAGAAACGCCACGGCGTGATAGCATTCCTCCTCCATGAAAATAGCCCTTGCCCAGATCGCCCCCCGGCTGGGCGATCCCGACGCCAACCTGGCGCGCCACCTACAGATCGCCGGGCGCGCCCGGCGGAGCGGCGCGGCTCTCGTCGTCTTTCCGGAGCTCAGCCTCACCGGTTACCTTCTCCAGGATCTCGTCCCCGAGGTCGCCGAGGAGGTCTCCCGAGGCGCCCGGCTCCGGAAGCTCGCGGCGGCGTCCCGCGGGATCTCGATCGTCGCGGGGTTCGTCGAGCGCGGAGCCGGCCTCCTGCACTACAACGCCGCCGGATGCTTCGTCGACGGCTCGGTCGCCCACGTGCACCGCAAGGTCTACCTCCCCACCTACGGGATGTTCGACGAGGGCCGGCACTTCGCCGCGGGCGAGTCGTTCCAGACCTTCCCCGCACCCTGGGGGCGCACGGGGCTCCTCGTCTGCGAGGACTTCTGGCACCTGTCGTCGCCTTACCTCCTGTCGCTCCAGGGAATGGAAGCCCTCATCGTGATCTCAGCGGGCCCCGCGAAGGGTGTCGACGGCTCGAAGGATCTTCGCAGCAGCGCGACCTGGGTCGAGCTCGGCCGCGTCGTCGCGCGCCACCTGTCGGCGTGGGTCTTCTACGTGAACCGCGCGGGATACGAGGAGGGGTGGGCGTTCCAGGGGGGGAGCTTCGTCTGCGCTCCATCGGGCGACGTGGTGGCGTCCGCGAAAACCCTGGCGGAGGATTTCGTGGTCGCGACGCTGAGACCGGCAGACCTGAGAAAGGCGCGCCTCGCCGCGCCGCTGATGCGGGACGAGAAGATCGACCTCGTGCGGCGCGAGCTCGAGCGCGTGACGGCCGATCGCTCGGCGCCGGCGGGGGCGCGCCAGCCGTTGCCGCGGAGGTCCGGAGCGGGCCGCCGATGAAAGCGGCGCACCGCCCGATCCCGGTCGTGGCCCCGTCTCACGGCGCCGATCTCGCGCTGAACGCCCCCCTCGTCGTCCGGATCGTCACCGGCTTCATCGCCGAGGAGACCCGGCGCACCGGTAGGGGACGCGTCGTCGTCGGCCTCTCGGGGGGCCTCGACTCCGCCGTCGCCGCCACGCTCGCGGTGAAGGCGCTCGGCCGCAAGGGCGTCGTGGCCGTGATGATGCCGTTCCGCGAGAGCCAGCCGGCGAGCCTCAAGGACGCGCGCACCGTCGCGCGCCGTCTCGGCGTCCGCCACGAGCTCGTCGACATCTCCCCGATGGTCGACCCGTACTTCGAGAGGTTTCCGGACATGGACGCGCTCCGGCGCGGGAACCGGATGGCTCGGGAGAGGATGAACGTCCTCTTCGATCGATCCGCCGCTCACGCTGCGCTGGTCCTCGGCACGAGCAACAAGACCGAGCTCCTCCTCGGGTACGGCACCCTCTTCGGCGACATGGCCTCGGCGATCAACCCGATCGGCGATCTCTACAAGACGCAGGTCCGGCAGCTCGCCGCGCACCTCGGCGTGCCGGCGGCGATCCGGAGCAAGGCGCCCTCGGCGGATCTGTGGAAAGGGCAGACGGACGAAGCGGAGCTGGGCGCGACGTACGCCGAGGCCGACCAGATTCTCCACCTCCTCTTCGACGAGCGCTGGGAGGTGGCGGAGGTGGCGGAGGCCGGGTTCGAGCGGCGGCTCGTCGATCGTCTCCGGCGCATGGTGATGCGCTCGCAGTTCAAGCGGCGGCCTCCACTCATCGCGAAGCTCTCCGCCCGCACGGTTGGGATCGACTTCCGCTATCCGCGGGACTGGGGGACGTGAGCCGCCGCGGCGGAACGAAGCGCGGCGCCGCCCCCCCCGCGGCCGCCACCGCCGCGGGCCGCCTTCTCGTCGTCGCGACGCCGCTCGGGAACCTCGGGGACATCACCTCCCGCGCCCTCGAGGCGCTGAGGTCCGCCCGGCTCGTCGCCTGCGAGGACACGCGAAGGACGCGAGCCCTCCTCTCGCACTTCGGCCTCGCCGTGCCGACCGTCTCCTGCCACAAGTTCAACGAGTCGTCCCGCGCGGGCGGGATCCTCGAGGCCCTGAAGGCCGGCCAGACGGTCGCGCTCGTCACCGACGCCGGGACACCGGGGGTCTCCGACCCGGGGGCCCTCCTCGTCGCGGAGGCCGCCGCCGCGGGGATCGTCGTCGAGGCGATTCCGGGCCCCTCCGCTCCCGCGGCCGCGATGTCGGTCAGCGGTTTTTCGTCAGGGGGGTACGTCTTCGCGGGGTTCGCGCCGCCGCGCACGTCGGCGCGCCGGCGCTTCCTTCGGGCCCTCGTGGCGGCCGAGGCGGCGCGCGTCGCCGAGGACCCTTCGGCCGAGCCGTGGCCGATCGTCTTCTTCGAGGCGCCGCACCGGATCCTCGCCTTCCTTTCGGACGTGAGGGTCGAGATGGGAGATCGTGCGGCCGTGATCGTCCGCGAGCTGACGAAGCTGCACGAGGAGGTTCTGCGCGGCGCGCCGAGCGATCTCCTCGCGGCGCTCGATCGCGGGGCGCCCAGGGGCGAGTTCACGATCGTCGTCGCGGGAAGGCCGGCGCCGTCCGCGGGGGCCGAGCGCGGCGCGGCGGGGACCGACGTGCGCAAGGCCTACCGCGATCTCGTCGCCGCCGGGGTGGAAAGGCGCGATGCGCTGCGCCGGGTCTCGAGGCTCACGGGGAGGAGCCGGCGCGAGATCTACCGCGAGGTCGCTCGCGAGGACGACGACTCGGAGGAGTGAGCCCTAGTTTGCCGGGGCCGGGGCCGGCGCGGGGTCGGGCTTCGGAGAGGCGCTCTTCGCCTCGGGGTAGTCCTCGTAGCGCAGGCAGCACATGAGACGGCCGCAGAGCCCGGAGATCTTCGAGGGGTTCATGCCGATTCCCTGCCGCTTCGCCATCTTGATCGAGATCGGCGGGAACTCGGGAAGAAACGTCGCGCAGCAGATCGGCCGGCCGCACAGCCCGTACCCGCCGAGGAGCTTCGCCTCGTCGCGCGCGCCGACCTGGTGCATCTCGATGCGCCGGCGGAACTGCTGGGAGAGATCGCGGACGAGCTCGCGGAAGTCGACTCTCTCCTCCGACGTGAAGGTGAAGGTCATGCGCCGGCCGTCGAACGAGGGCTCGGCGTCCACGAGCTTCATGGCGAGCCTGAGCTCATCGACCTTCTCGCGGCAGTAGCTCGTCGCCTCGCGCCTCAGGGCGAGCGCGCCCGCGTGGCGCTCCTCGTCGGCCGGGGACGGGCGCCGCAGCACGCGCCACATCCCCTTCACTCCCGAGAACTTCCTCGAGGCGCCCGTCCCCTGGACGACGCGGGCGTACTCCTCGCCCCCGTCCACGTCGAGGACGCAGCTCTCGCCGGTGAGGAGCTCGTACCCCGTCGAGTCGCAGTACCAGGTCTTGGCGTGCGCGCCGATCTGGAGCCCCGCGACGCTCCGGTAGTTTCCGTCCCAGGCCGATTGCCCGCATCCGCCGCCGCTCGAGCACCCGCCGCCCCCGGACGAGGCGGCCGAGCCGAGCGCGCCGCACCCTCCCGAAGCGCAGCCGCCCGAGGCGCAACCACCGGACCCGCAGCCCATGAGCCCTTCCTCTCTTCCTCGACGGTCGCATCCCTTGACGGGATGAGCGCATTCTGGGGCGTTTCCGCCACCGAAGCAAGCGCGCGGCCGGACAGCCTCGCGGCGCGTGTGGGAGAATGGGCCCCTTCGAAGGAGCGGACGTGGCGTTCGAGAAGGACCTCGCCGGGAACAGGGCGGCCTTCCACAACTACTTCATCATCGACCGGATCGAGGCGGGGATTGTCCTCACCGGCACCGAGGTGAAGTCGCTGCGCGAGGGGGCCTGCAATCTCAAGGACGCGTACGCGCGCGTCGAGAAGGGTGAGGTGTATCTGCACAACTGCCACATCTCGCCCTACTCGCACGGCAACATCTTCAACCACGATCCCCTGCGCCCGCGGAAGCTCCTCCTCCATCGCCGCGAGATCCTGCGGCTCGAGCGCGATCAGAAGACCGACAGCCAGACGCTCGTGCCGCTGCGCGTCTACCTCAAGGACGGGAAGATCAAGGTCGAGCTGGGGATCGCGAAGGGGAAGAAGCAGCACGACAAGCGGGAGGCCAAGCGCCTCGAGACGCTCCACCGCGAGGCCTCGCAGGCGCTCCGCGAGAGGAGCAAGGGGGGTTAGCGCACCACCCCTTCGAGGGGACTGCTCGCGGTGGCGTAGAGCTTCCTCGGGATGCGGCCGGCCTCGCGCGCGAGGCGCCCCGCCTCGACGGCCAGCTTCATCCCCTCGGCCATCTTGACGGGATCGGGCGAGCCGGCGATGGCGGTGTTCATGAGCACGCCGTCGGCCCCCATCTCCATCGCGATCGCCGCGTCCGACGGCACGCCCACCCCGGCGTCGACGATCACGGGGATGTCCCGGATCTCCTCGAGGATCAGCCGCATCGTCGCGAAGTTCTGGATGCCGAGGCCGGAGCCGATGGGGGCGCCGAGCGGCATCACGCAGGCGGCCCCCGCGTCCCTCAGCCTCTTGGCGGTCACGACGTCGTCGTTGGTGTAGGGCATCACGACGAACCCTTCCTTGACCAGCGTCTTCGTCGCGGCGACGAGCCCCTCGTTGTCGGGGTAGAGGGTCTTCTCGTCGCCGATCACCTCGAGCTTCACGAGGTCGGAGCCCGTCGCCTCGCGTCCCAGCCGCGCGGTCCTCACCGCCTCGTCCGCGGTGTAGCAGCCGGCGGTGTTGGGGAGGAGCGTGATCTTCTTGAGGTCGATGTAGTCGAGGAGCGATTCCTTCGTCCGATCGGTGAGGTTCACACGGCGGATCGCGACGGTGACCATGTCGGCCCCGCTGGCCTCGTGCGCGCGCTTCATGATCTCGAAGGAGGCGTATTTCCCGGTGCCGACGATCAGCCGCGAGCGGAAGGTCCGTGAGGCGATCTTGAGATGAGGTGCGTCCATCGTGGGTTCTCCTTGAAGCTCTCTCAGCCGCCGCCGACGAGAGTGACGACCTCCAGCCGATCTCCCTCCGCGAGGATCACCTCCGCGAAGCTCCCCTTCGGGACGAGCCGGCCGTTGCGCTCGACGGCCACGCGCCCCGGCGGGACGCGGAGGCTCTCGACGTACGTCGCGATCGAGGTCCCGGCCGCCACCGCGACCGCCTCGCCGTTGACCGCCACGCGGATCTCGCCGCTCATGCGGGCTCCACCGGGATCTCGATCGTCACGAGCTGCGCGCCGAGACGCGCCTCGACCAGGAGCGTGCCGGGGACGCCGGCGGGGAGGTTGAGCTTCCCCGCGAGGCGCCCGTCGGCCCCGGAGGGGCCGGCGAGGAGCTTCCCGGGTTTTCCGGAGGCGGGGCTGAAGGTGATGGCCACCTGCGCGGCGGGGACCGGCGCCTCGGTTGCGCCGTTGCGGACCAGGAGGCGGATCGAGGCCGGCTTCCCCGGAGTCGCGAGAAACTCCTCCACGACGATCTCGATCGGATCGGTTCCCTCCTGCGACTTCAGGAATTCGAGCACCACCTCGTCGAACGACCGTGACGAGACGATGGTGTGGCCGAACGGAGGCGGACCCGTAGCGTCGAACTTCCCGCCGGAGATCCACCGCATGATGCGCCGGTGCTGGGACTCGAGCAGCTCCAGAACGGCCCGCTCGTCGCACTTTCCCTCGGCGACCAGCTTCGAGTAGTTGTACTGCTTCGACGCGATGATCTGCCCGCCCCCCACGTAGACGAGGGTCTCGATGACGGGATTCTGAATCCCCTTGTCCTCGGTCTGCACGTGGAAGACCTTTCCGTCGTGCTTGACGTCGGTGTTGTAGCCGGTGATCAAGGCGGTCTCGCGCTCCGAAATCGAATGTCCCGGCATCATGGCCCCGTGGCGGCGGAGGGTCAAGCCGCGGTTCCGTTGTAAGCTGGCCGCGTGACGCGCCTCGCGCCCCTTCTCGTGGCCCTCCTCGCGGTGGCCGTGTACGGCGGGGCGGTGCGCGACGGCGTCGTCCGCGACGACTACTACATCGTGGCCCACAACGCGCTCGTCACCGGCGAGAGGAGCTACTACATCGTGGCCCACAACGCGCTCGTCACCGGCGAGAGGAGCCCGTGGCTCATCCCGGTCTCCCACTACTGGGCCGGCACCGACGCGGCGGGGGATCTCTACCGCCCGCTCACGGTCGCGACGTACTGGCTCAACGCGCGCCTCGCCGGGATGGAGCCGTGGAGCTTCCACCTCGTCAACGTGCTGCTCCACGGCCTTGCGGCCGCGCTGGTGACGGCGCTCGGGCTGCGCCTCACGGCGTCGCCGGCGGCGGCGTCGGTCGCCGGAGCGCTCTTTGCGACGCACCCGGTCCTCTCGGAGGCGGTCGTCTCCATCGTCGGCCGCGCCGACATCCTCGCGGCGATCTTCGTCCTCGGCGCGTGGCGACTCCGCGATCGGCGAGGGATCTCGCTCGTCCTCTTTGGCCTGGGCCTCCTCTCGAAGGAGAGCGCGATCGTCCTGCCGGGGCTTCTCATCTCGGAAGATCTTGTTCGCGGGCGCGCCCGGACGAGGCTCGGCGAGTACGCGGCGCACGGCGGCGTCATCGCGGTCTACCTGGCGGCGCGCGCCGCGGTGCTGGGAGGGGTGCACGCCGGTGCGATCACGACGGCCTTCGTTGGGGTTCCCTTCGGCACGCGGCTCACGACTGCGACGTCGGTCCTCGCGAGGTACGTAGGTCTCCTCTTCTACCCACGCACCCTCTCGGCCGACTACTCCTACGCGCAGATCACGATCGAGACGAACCCGTTCGCGCCCCTCGTCCTCGCCGGGGGGGCGGCGGCGCTGGCCGCGGCGGCCGTCGCGCTCTACGCGTGGCGGCGCGCCCCCGTCGTCTCGATCGGCTTCCTCGGCTTCGCGGCGGCGCTCTTTCCCGTGAGCAACATCCCGTTCGGCATCGGCGAGATCATGGCCGAGAGGCTCCTGTACCTTCCGGCGGTGGGGTTCTGTCTCGCGGCGGGGGCGGCCCTCGACGCGGCGCTCGTCGCGCGCGGCGTGAGGAGGCGGGGCGTGGCCGCGCTCGCCGTCGTCGCAATCCCCGTCTCGCTCTTCGCCGCGCGGGCGTGGGTGCGGGTTCAGGACTGGGAGACGCCGCTCACGTTCTGTGAGGCGACGCGCGCGGCGTCACCCCGGAGCCACTGGGCTCACGCCAACTGCGGAACCGTCTACCAGAACCTGAGCCGTCTCGCGGACGCCGAGGCCGAGTTCCGTCGCGCGATCGAGATCGATCCCGGCGACGCGGGGACGTACGTGCTCCTCGGAAACGTCCACGAGGCGCAGGGGCGGCTCCCGGAGGCGATCGGCGCCAACTCCGAGGCGGCGCGACGCAACCCCCGGGATGCCGACGCCCTCAACAACCTCGGGAGGCTGCTCGCGGCGACCGGGAGGCCCGTCGAGGCGGCCGCCGCCCTTTCGTCGGCCCTCGCCCTGCGCCCCGACTCCGCGGCGATCGCCTACAACCTCGCCATCGCCCTCCTCGGCGCGGGGAGGCTCGACGCGGCGGAGGCGCAGGCGCGGAAGATCCTCGAGGCGCATCCGGGCCTGCCGAGCGCCGAGGCCCTCCTTTCGACGATCCGGGAGCGCCGTGCGGGGGGGAATTCCGCCGCGCCGCGGTAAGGGACGGCGGGGTCGGGAGACTGATCGGGGGTCGCCTCGAGGGAGTGGCGGGAAACCCCATCGGGTGTCCCGCGTAATATGCTGCCGTCGCGCTCTGGGGGGGCGCCGCGCTCACACACACGGGGGAAGCATGGAAGCTGCCGTTTCCGTCACGGACATCAGCAAGTCCTACGACACGAAGCGCGCGGTCGCCGGGCTGTCGCTCGAGGTGCCGCGGGGGAGCCTCTTCGGCCTCCTCGGCCCGAACGGGGCCGGCAAGACCACGACGATCCGGATGATCCTCGACATCTACGGGCCGGACACGGGGACCATCCGCGTCCTGGGCCAGCCGTGGTCCGAGAGCCTCAAGTCGCGCATCGGGTACCTGCCGGAGGAGCGCGGCCTCTACACGCGGATGAAGGTCGGCGACGTGCTGGTCTTCATCGCCGGGATCAAGGGAGTGCCAGCGACTGAGGCGAAGACCCGAGCTAAATCGTGGCTCTCGCGCCTGGAGCTCGCCGACACCTGGGAGAAGAAGGTGCAGGAGCTGTCGAAGGGGATGCAGCAGAAGGTGCAGTTCATCTCGACGGTCCTTCACGAGCCCGAGCTGATCATCCTCGACGAGCCCTTCTCGGGGCTCGATCCGATCAACACGAACGTGCTGCGGGACATCATGGTCGAGTACCACCACAGCGGGCGCACGGTGATCTTCTCCACGCACATCATGGAGCAGGTCGAGAAGCTGTGCGACGGCATCTGCCTCATCAACGAGGGGCGCATGGTCCTCGGCGGCAACCTCCACGAGATCAAGGGCCGCTACGGCCGCAACACGATCGCCCTCGGATTCGAGGGGGACGGCGCGTTCCTCAAGACCCATCCGCTCGTGAAGCGCACGAGCGAGTACAACGCGTTCATCGAGGTGACGCTCGTGGACGGCGCGGATCCCCAGGCACTCCTCAAGGACGTCGTCGCGCGCGTGCGGGTGTCGCGCTTCGAGATCAAGGAGCCGTCGCTCCACGACATCTTCATCGAGCGCGTCGGCGCGACGAAGGCCCACGCCGGGGCCGCACCGCCGCCGGCCCCGGCGCTCGCCGCTGGCGCGTCGCGCTCATAGGGAGGAGACCATGCCCACCACGTCCGCCGCCTCTGCCGGCTCCGGCGCCTCTCCGGGAAGCTTCGGCAAGATCGCGCTCATCATCCGCCGCGAGTTCCTCGAGCGCGTGCGCACCAAGGCCTTCATCATCGGCACGGTGCTCGTGCCGCTCCTCCTCGGGACGCTCATGCTCGCCCCGTTCCTCCTCGGCCGCATCATGCCCGAGAAGGCGATTCACATCGCCGTCTTCGACGAGACGGGCTCGCTCTACGCGTCGCTCGACCGGGTGCTCTCCTCGGATGACAAGCAGGACTTCCTCAAGCCGAAGACCGGCAAGGGGAGCGGCGCGCAGGAGAAGGTCCGCCGCTACCAGCTCGAGGAGTCGAAGGCCGGCGCCGCGGGAACGCGCGAGCAATCCCTCGCCGCCCTCTCCGGCCGGATCGAGGACGGCTCGCTCGACGCCTACCTCGTCGTCCCCGCCGACGCGCTGACCGGGACGGCCGAGCCGACGTTCTACGGCCGCACCGTCTCGGACATCACGAGCACCAGCCGCATCGAGCGCGCCCTCTCCGAGGTCTTCATCGCGGAGCGGCTGAAGTCCGAGAGCATCGATCCTGCGAAGGCGAAGGCCCTGACGCGCCGCGTGGACATGGCGACGATCAAGATCGGCGCCCAGGGGCAGCAGAGCAAGAAGGGGTTCGTCGAGGAGTGGATCGCGACGATGCTCTACGTGGTCCTCCTCTACACGAACCTCATCCTCTACGGGAGCGCCC
>JACPZX010000088.1 GCA_016195325.1 Acidobacteriota bacterium | reverse complement strand
GGCCGCCTCGCCCTTCTCGGCGGCGACGAGGCGCTGGCGGCGTTTCGGGAGCTGCTGAAGCAGCGCGCCCCCGACGGCGCGGACGTGAGGTGGCGCGGGACGATCGAGGCGACGATCAGGAAGCTGGAGGGGGGGAGGTAGTCCTATTTCGCTTGACCGACTTCATGGACTTCGGTATAGGTTCCCGGAGAGCCCCTTATGAAGCGTGTCAGGCCGATTCTCAGCGTGGTGATCTGCACGCTCGCGATCTCCGCCGCGCTCGTGACCGTCCCGTCCCCGGCCTCCTCCTCGGGTGATTCACGTTCGGCGCTCGCCACGGGGCGCTCGCTCGACAACCTCTTCGTCCAGATCGACGCGCGCGCCTCCGGGTTCGGCGGCCTGTTCCTCGATGAGAACGGTGAGGCCAACGTCTACCTCGGCGAGAGTGCGAGCCGGGAGACGACGCTGGCGGCCGTCGGCGACGTGCTCCGCGCGAAGGGGATCGAAGCAGGCACGATCCACGTGCTCGAGGCCCGTTACGACTTCTCGACGCTGGCCCGATTCAAGGCGGCGCTCGGCCCGGTGCAGAACCTGCCGGGGGTCGTCTTCACGGACATCGACGAGGCGACGAACCGGATCCGCATCGGCATCGAGCGCGGCGCCGACCGATCCGCGGTAGAGGAGGTCATCGCCGCGGCCGGCGTTCCCGAAGAAGCCGTCATGGTTGACGCCGCCGAGCCGATCGGGTTCCTTTCCACGGTCACGAGCCGATTCCGACCGCTCGTCGGTGGAGTTCAGATCGGGTTCCGATGCCATGGCGCAAAGTGCTACACCTGCACGGACGGCTTTCTGGCGGACTGGAACGGCGTCGCGGGATTCGTCACCTGCTCGCACTGCACGCTCTTCCGCGGCGAGAAAGACGGCCTGATGTACTCGCAGCCGTCGCCGAATTCCACCTCACGGAGGATCGTCGGAGCCGAGCTCGTCGACCCGAATCATTTCACCGGAGGCGCCTGTCCCGCGGGGAGGCAGTGCCGGCTGAGCGACAGCGCGTTCATCGCGACGAGGGCGGGCTTGAAGCTCCGGCGCGGGCTCATCGCCCGGCCCGAGGACGTCGGCTCGCTGACCGTCAGCCGGGACCTGCCCCGATTTCGAATCACATCCGTGGGCTCCGGGACGCTCGTCGGCGAGGTCCTTGCCAAAGTCGGCAGGACGACCGGCTGGACGGAGGGCGTCGTGACGAACACCTGCGTGGACATCAACATCACCGGCACGCTCGTCACGTTGCTCTGCCAGGACGTGTTCACGGCCGGCGCGGCGCCGGGCGACAGCGGCTCCCCGGTCTTCCGGATCGTCAACGGAGAGGATGTTCAGCTCTACGGGATTCTCTGGGGCGGGAACGCCTCCAAGGGATACTCGCTCTTCAGCTCGATGGTCGAGCTGCAGCAGCCGGGGGAGCTGGGGCCGATCTTCGCTTGCGACCCGATCGAGGGGTGTTAGGCGTAGCGATCAGCCTTCTCTTCGGCGCCTCTTCCCCCGCCGGGCCCTGGGCAAAATCACCTCCGGATCCCCGGCGGCGAGATCGGAGAGTGGCACGACCCTCACTCCGCTGGAGAGCGTGTAGACGCTGCGCCCCGGGTAGATGACCGTCAGATGGTCGAGGCGAAGGTCTTCCATCGCGATCCGCATCGAGGCGGTCATCGCCGGCGCATCCTGGCGCTTGACCTCGATCCCGTAGCGCCTGCCGTCCTTGAACAGAAGCAGGTCGAGCTCGGCGCCGGTGTGCGTTCTCCAGAAGCAGGCCTCGTCCGGGTCGGCCAGCTTCAGCACTTCCTCGACGACGTAACCCTCCCATGAGGCGCCGAGCTTGGGATGCCGCCGAAGATCCGTCTCGGTCTTGATCCCCAGGAGAGAGTGAAGCAGCCCGCTGTCGCGAACGTAGATCTTCGGCGCTTTCACCTGACGCTTCTTGAGGTTCTCGTGCCACGGTGCAAGCTGTCGGACCATGAAGAGCTGAGTCAGCAGGTCGAGGTACTGGCGCACCGTGGGCTCGCTGAGGCTCAGCGATCTCGCGGGCTCGGCCGAGTTCCAGATGCCCCCGTGGTAGTGCGCCAGCATCGTCCAGAACCGGAAAAGCGCCGGTGACGCGATGCGGACGCCGAGCTGGGGAACGTCGCGCTCCAGAAACGTGCGGATGAACTGCTGGCGCCACCGCGCGCTGTTCGCCTCGGTGCGAGCCAGATAGGCTCGGGGGAACCCGCCTCGCCGCCAGTGACGGGCCACGGCGGTCGCCCCGAGATCGTCGAGACCGAACCCCGCGAGAGTGATGGTCTCGAGTCGGCCCGCCAGGGTCTCCGACGACTGGCGGAGCAGCGAGGGCGCCGCGCTTCCAAGGATGAGGAAGCGGGCTCTGGCCGGCCGGCGATCCGCCAGGACCCGCAGGATGGGGAAGAGATCCGGCCGTCTCTGGATCTCATCGATGACGACGACGCCGCGCAGCGGCTCCAGCTCCGTCATCGGCTCGCCGAGGCGAACGAGGCTCCGAGGATCCTCGAGGTCGAAGTAGCCGGGGGAGTCGAGAGACAGAATCTCCCGGGCCGCCGTCGTCTTCCCGCACTGCCGGGGTCCGATGAGCGCGACGACGCGACTGCGCGAGAGGGCAGCCCGGAGGGTGTTTTCGAGGTGCGGACGGGCGATCATGGCGTTCGAGAGTACCATGAAATTCGAAAGCCTGCCTTTCGATTTTCAGGGTCGCCGTCCGCGCCCCTCCCGCTACCCCAACCCCGCCACGAGGACATGGGAGCGAATCGCCGCAAGCTTGTCAGGGCGATCCTGCGTCTCCGGCTACACGTGCGTTTTCGAGACTCGAATTCGTTCGCCGCGCACCGTGATGACGGAGCCGGCGATGACTTCGGGAGTGTAGGTCTCGAGAATTCGGCGCATCAGCAGAATTCGTCTGCCTGCCGGCACGTCCGGGAGGCGGATAAGGCCGCGGTGCGGCTCGCGATCGACGAACACGAACTCCCCGAAGTCGGTGTCGATCGTGACGAGAACGCGGTCCTCGGCTACAGCCCTGCGCAAGATGTTCCGGTCCCCGGGGTCAGAGCCTTCCGAGCGGGCTTCGACGATATCGTGCCCTTGCTGACGCAGCCAGTCCGCCAGGCGCCGTCCGGCGCACCGGTCGATGAGGAACTTCAACGAGGCGGGGCCTGCACGGCGTCGATCGAGTCGTGCGCGATCACCGCGTGGGCGTAGGCGAGGCAGGCGCGAACGTCGTCGGGCTCGAGTTCCGGATAGTCGGCGAGGATGCTCTCCGCGGCTTCCCCTTGGGCGAGAAGGCTCAGGACCAACTCCACGGAGATGCGCATCCCCCGGATGATCGGCTTGCCGCCGAAAATCTCCGGGTCTGCGGTGATTCTCTTGAGGAGTTCGTTGTCCGTCATGGCCTCAGCCTAGCACGCTGGATGCGCGGATCGCCGCCAGGAAGTAGATCCCCCCGGCGACCGAGATCGCGACGGATCCCCCCCACACGAGCCGCGGAGATCGCGCCAGCATCAGCGCAAAGAACAGCGGCAGCACGATCATCTGGTGCCCCACCTCGACGCCGGCGCTGAAGCCGGTGATGGCGACGCCGACGGCCCCGCCGGGCATCCCCTGCATCGCGTCGAGGAGGCCGCCGGCGAAGCCGAGGCCGTGGAAGAGGCCGAAGAAGAAGGCCATCCCCAGCCTCGTCCACCCCCGCGTGCGATCCGGCCAGAAGATGTTCGACAGAGCGACGACGACGATGCTCGCCGCGATCATCGGCTCGACGATGCGCGAAGGGAGTCGCACGACGTCGAGGACCGAGAGGGCCAGCGTGATCGAGTGGGCGAACGTGAAGGCGCTGACGACCTTGATGAGATCGCCGAGCGTCGCCGCGGTGAGGACGAGCGCGCAGATGAAGAGGAGGTGATCGTACCCGCCCAGGATGTGCTCGATGCCGTGGCGCAGGTACTGTCGGAATGGCGCGGCCGACGGCGCCGAGAGCTCGATCACCAGCGGGCGCCCCGAGGTCAGGAGGAGTCCGTCCTGAGCCCTCGCGCCGGCGGACTCGATGCGGGCGACGTACGTCGCCTCCCACGGGTTGCCGGGGGCGTACTCGATCTCGCGGAGGGCGTCCTGAACGAGCGTCAGTCTCGCCGGGGAGGCCGCGAGGGGGTAGCGGAGATCGTAGAGGACGAACCCCGAGCCCTTCGACTCGGGCTCTCGGACCTGAACGACCGCGCCCTGGAGGGGAACGCCGTCGGCCGTGATCTGAAGATGACGGAGGAAGTACTCCCCGTGCTCCACCCATGGAGAGTTCGCCGGAGCCGCCGCCGCGGCCTTTCCAAGCGCCGAGGCGACGAAGACCTCCTCCACCGGCACGCGGGCCTCGACGAAGAGGGACAACGCCTCGATGCGGATGGCGAGGGACCCCTGCGAGATCGGGTGCGCCGAAGCGATGCCGGTCGCGAGCGCGGCGACGAGAACGAGCGCGTGGGGGAGCCGCGGGCTTCTCATCGGTGCATGTGGAAGGCGTTCGATCTGGGGTTCACGGCCACCGACTCTCTCAGATAGGAGCTTCCCTCCTCCCACCGCCCGGCGCGGGAGAAGATCAGACCGGCGTGGTAGAGCAGGTGCGCGTCCTTCGTTCCGCGCGCGAGGGCCTTGCGCACGGCGTCGACCGCGGCGTCGAGATCTCCGTTCTTGTAGAGCGCCCAGGCCAGCGCGTCGTACGCGTAGATGCTGTGCCTCAGCTCCATGTCCTTGAGGGCCCACTTGAGGGCCTCGACCGGGTTCTCCTCGGAGTCGGCGTAGTACCCCGCGAGATGGTGGAGGTAGTGGGCGTTCCCCCCCTCGACGGACTTCAGATACCCCGCGAGGGCCTGCGCGTGCCACTGTTTCGCTTCCTCGATTCGCCCCGCGGAGGCGTAGAGGTCTCCCAGCACCTGCTCGAACTCGGGGCGCTGCGTCCGCTCGATGACTCGCTTGTACAGAGCGGCCGCGTCGTCGATCTTCCCCTGCGCGCCGCGAAGCTCGGCGACGTGCTCGAGGGCGGCGTAGCTGTCGGTGGAGAGCTTCAGGGCGCGGTCGTACGCGGCTTCCGCCCCCTCGAGGTCACCGGTTCCGAAGGACATCTCGCCGAGACGCACCTGGTACCAGGAGATCTCCGCGGCCGGGACGCCGTCGCGCGCGAGCGCGGCGGGGTCGGACTTCATGAGCTTCATCGCCTCCTCGTGATGCCCGTGAAGCTCGGCCACCCTCGAGAGGCGCGCGAGGATTGCGGGGGTCCGGGCGCTCGACGCGAGCTCCCGATAGATCGACTCCGCCTCGGCGACGTCTCCCATCTCGAGATTCGCGTCTCCCTCCGTCGTGCGGGCCATGGTGTTGCGGCTGTCAACGCGGTACGCATGGCGCGCCAGGTCGCGCGCCTGCGCGAAGTGATGGGACTCGTACTCGACGACGGCCATCGCGGTGAGGCCGCCCGCGTTCTGCGTGCCCGGCACGGAGGCGAGCGAGGCGCCGGCCGCGCTGCGGGCCCGCTCGAGCCACGCGAGGTCTCCCGTCTCCCGCATCATCCTCACGCACTCGCCGGCGAGCCGGTTCTGCGCGACGAAGTCGAGCGGGTCGCTAAGGACGCGCTCCTCGAGGAAGCGCAGCGTGGAGGCGGCGGGGGCCGGGGCCACTGCCGGGGCCTGGGCCAGTGCGCGCGGCGCCGCTTCGGAGGCGCCGGAGAGTTGCGCCGGCAGAGCGAGGGCGGCCAGGGTCATCAGGGCCGCTCCTGCCGCACTCCGTCCGTGCCGGCGGCGCGAAGCGGCCGGCACGGAGGAGAGGGAGGCTCCGCCCGCGAGGGGCGGAGCCATGACGTCAGTTGCGGGTGTTGTCATCGATCGTCCCCGTCGGAAGGGGCTGGTGCGGCGCGGCGAAGAAGGGGAACGAGTCCCGGAAGATCGAGTCGTTCGCGTTCACGCTGTCGCCGGTCGTGATGGCGCCGTTCGTCACGAAGAAGAGAATCGTGTCGATGACGTCGTCCGCCGGGCGGCGGCCGTTCGGGAAGCCGGCCCCGGCGTTCGTGCCGCCCTGTGGGCCCGAGTTGGCGACCGAGGTGTCGAGGCGCAGCAGGTCGCCGTGCGCGACGGCGACGCCGGCGAGGATGCCGATGTTCGCGTTGCTCGTCCCGAGCGCCGTGAGGGTCCCGACGATGTCGTTCGCGAACTTGCCGGCGGCGTCATCGGTGGTGCGGGCCCGATTGTACTCGTCCTTCCGCGCGAACGGGATGAGGACGGTGTTGATGGCGGGGACGCCCATGCGGTCGATCTGGACGAAGTCGCCGAACTCGACCGGGTCGTTCTTCTGCGAGCGCGCCGTGTTCCGGCGCCTGAGCGTCGAGGCGCTGACGCCGATCACGCTGCCGGCCGGTCCCTGGAGAAGGCTCGCCGGCACGCTGAGGGCGATCATGTTCACGTTGTACCCGGCGAAGGTGTCGCGCCCGCGGGAGAGGAGCGTCGGGTCGACCGCGCCGCCGAGGACGGAGCCGACGAAGCGGTTGAAGCCCGGGATGTCGAAGAAAAACGGATCGTCCGTCAGGCCGGCGAAGAACGAGACGCCGGAGGCGGGGTCGGTGGTGACGACGGGGTTCGTCGCTGCGGACGCCGTGGCCGAGGAGACGGTCGTCGGCGCCGTGAAGCTGAAGACGTTCGAGTCCTCGCCCTGGGGCATGGTGATCGTCGCCATCTGGGGCTGGCTGCGGGAGGTCTGCTTCGAGAACCTCACGAGGATGGCGCGGTCGGGGGCCGCGTCGCCCGTGTTCTCGATGTTGAACTTGAAGAGGACGTCGTGGTCGAACGATCCCAGGTTCGCGTTCTCCCCCGGGACGATGAACCCGTGGACGTCGAAGGCGAGGATGACCTTCGAGCTGTCGGACGGATCCACGAAGGTGTAGACGTCGGCGATGTCCGTGGCCTGGTCGGCCTCGACCAGAGGCGCCTCGGCGTGATCGGCGGCGTGGGTGGCGAACGGTGCGGCGGCCAGCATGGCCGCCAGGGCAAACTTCGAGAGCTTTGTCATCACGATCTCCTTGTCCGTGAGAGGGTGGCTTGGACGTTCACGGACCTCTACGCCGGAAGATCGGAATCAGATTTCCTTCAGGATCCCCTTCCACCGCTCCCACGCGGCGTCGCGCCCCTTGCGGTCGGCCTCGGTGCCGGTGCCGTCCTCGCCGAGGCGCATGAAGCCGTGGCCTGCCGCCTCGTAGGTGACCGGCTCGTAGGTTTTGCCCGCGGCCTTCATCGCGTCGGTCGTGCCGGAGATGGTCGCGCCGATGCGGGCGTCGGACCCGCCGTAGAAGCCGTAGACGGGGCAGCCGATCCTCGCGAGGTCCCCGGTTTTCTCGGGGGCGGGGCCGTAGAAGACGAAGGCCGCCTTCAGGTCGGCGCGGTGCGTCGCGAACCGGAAGCTCTGCCCGCCCCCCCAGCAGTAGCCGGCGACGGCGAGCTTCCCGTTGGACGCAGGGAGCTTGATCGCGTAATCGGCGACGGCGTCGAGATCCGCCGTGACCTGATCCGGGGTGAGCTTGTAGATCGCCTGGACCGCCGCGTCCTGCGACGGGAAGTCGCTCGTCTTCCCGCCGTTCGGCCCCGCTCCCGACAGAAGATCCGGAGCGACGGCGATGTATCCGGCCTCGGCGAGCTCGTCGGCGAGGCTCCGGACCCAGTCGGTGAGGCCGCGGTTCTCGTGAATCACGAGAACGGTGGTCGCCTTCTCTATCGCCTGCGGGTAGACGACGAAGACCTGGACCTGGCGATCGCCGCTCTTCAACGTGACCCACTCGTTGTGCCGCGGCGAGGTGTCGAGCCGGTGGTGAATCGGGTCGTCCGGAGCGGCCGCCGTCAAGAGGGGAACCGCGATCGTCAGCGCGCTCGCGCGGACGCGATCGTCAGCGCGCTCGCGCGGAGTGTCAGGGTCTTCCATGAATGCATCGGTGTCTCCTCCATCGCGACGGGATCGCCGCTCCGGATCCGTCCGCTCGTCGGCGGCCATGGTAGATCGGTCGCTCATGCCCGTGGCGCCCCGGCGGGTTCCATCGTACATTCCCGCGTTCGCCTGACGCGCCCACCCACCCCCTTTCGAGAGGAGCCCCGCGTGCGCCCGATTCTGAAGCCCCTGGTCCTGCTGACGCTCGTCGTCACCGCGGCCCCGTCGTTCGCCCTTCCCGAGCAGGCCGCCGCCAAGCTCCGCGGCCCGATCCGAGACCTGAAGGCCGGCTTCACGGCCGGCGCGACGGCGATCAGCGCGAACGGCACGATCGTCGGCTCGGGGAACAGCCAGAACGGAGCCGTCCGCTGGGCCTTCATCTCGACCGGCGGCAAGGCGAAGAAGTTCCCGCACTTCAACAGCACCAACATCGAGGGGTGGGGGGTCAACGACGCGGGGGTTTCCGTCGGCGATTTCTACGATCCGAACGGCGTCCCCCAGCCCTTCCGCGGGAAGGTGAAGCTGGACACGCTGAGCTCGCGGGGCGGCCAGGCATTCGACATCAACAAGAGCGGGGTCGCCGTCGGCTCGCTCATCGGCGTCAACCCCACCCCGGCGGTGAAGTGGGATCCCGGTACGAACGCTCCCTCCGTCCTCGGGCTCGGGCGCCCCTTCGCCATCAACAGCGCCGGCG
>JACPZX010000087.1 GCA_016195325.1 Acidobacteriota bacterium | reverse complement strand
GCCATCGCACCGGGCTCACGCCTGGGTCCCTACGAGATCGATTCGCCCCTTGGCGCCGGGGGGATGGGCGAGGTCTACCGGGCGAAGGACACGCGCCTCGATCGGTCCGTCGCCATCAAGGTCCTGCCCGGGAACGTCTCGAAGAATCCGGAGATGAAGGAACGGTTCGAGCGCGAGGCCCGCGCGGTCTCGAGCCTCAACCACCCGAACATCTGCACGCTGTACGACGTTGGCGTCGAGGACGGCACGGCCTACCTCGTGATGGAGCTGATCGAGGGGGAGACCCTCGCCGCGCGCCTCGCGAAGGGGGCGCTTCCGACGGAAGAGGTGCTCCGCTACGCGACGCAAGTCGCCGACGCCCTCGACCGGGCCCATCGGAGCGGCATCGTCCACCGCGACCTCAAGCCAGGGAACATCATGATCACGAAGCCGGGGGCGAAGCTCCTCGACTTCGGCCTCGCGCGCACAGTCGGCCTCGGAGGCGCTCCCGGAAGCCAATCTCTCTCACCCACGATGTCCCACCCCCTCACGGCCGAGGGGACGATCCTGGGCACCTTCCAGTACATGGCCCCGGAGCAGCTCGAGGGGAAGGAGGCCGACGCGCGGAGCGACATCTTCGCCTTCGGCGCCGTCCTCTACGAGATGGTGACGGGCAAGCGCGCCTTCGACGCGAGGAGCCAGGCGCTCCTCATCTCGGCGATCATGACGACGGACCCGCCGCCTCTCTCGATCGCCGCGCCGATGGCGCCGCCCGCCTTCGAGCGCGTCGTGAGGCAGTGCCTCGCGAAGGATCCCGACGATCGGTGGCAGAGCGCGGGAGATCTCAAGCGCGAGCTGGCGTGGATCGCGAACGCGGGATCGCAGGCCGGTGTCCCCGCCCCCGTCGTCGCGCAGCGAAAGAAGAGCGCGCGCACGAGCTGGGCCGTCGCGGCGGTCGCGGTCGTCGCACTGGCGGGCGTGCTTCCCTTCGCCATTGCGACGTGGCGACGGACAGCCGAGCCCCTTCCCGTCTACAGGTTCAGCGTGACGGCGCCGGAGAAACGGGTCCTCGGCTCCGGATTCGCCCTCTCCCCCGACGGGCGCCTCCTCGCGCTCACCGCCATCGCAGGTGGCCGCGCGTCGTTGTGGCTCCGCCCGCTCGATGCCGTCGAGCCGAAGCCGCTCGCCGAGACCGAGGGGGCGACGCTCCCCTTCTGGTCACCCGACGGCCGGCGACTGGGATTCTTCGCGGCCGGGAAGCTGAGGTGGGCCGACGTCGGAACGGGGTCGGTCCAGGCGGTCTGCGACGTCACCGAAGGGCGGGGCGCTTCGTGGACTCGTGACGGCAGGATCCTTCTTGCGCAGAGCACCACGAGCCCGATCGTCGTCGTGTCGGAGAACGGCGGAGCCCCGACGCCGGTGACGAGACTCGGCGGGGCGAGCGGTGAGAACAGCCATCGATGGCCCCAGATTCTTCCCGACGGGAAGCACTTCCTCTTCCTGTCGCGCGGCAGCCAGCGCGAGAACGGGAGGATCCTGGTGGGCTCGCTGGATGGAGGCGAACCCGTCGAGCTGCTGCGCGGCGTCTCGAGCGTCCAATACGTTTCCCCCGGCTATCTCTTCTACATCCGGGAGCGCGCGCTCATCGCGCAGCCGTTCGACGCCGATCGCCGCCAGGTCACCGGCGAGCCACGTGTGCTGGCCTCCGAGGCGATCGCCTACGGGGAGGAGGGGCCCACGGGGTACGGCGCCTTCTCGGTCGGCGCCCAGGGTGTTCTCGCCTACCAGGTGGGGGCCGGCGCCCAACGGCAGATCCAGTGGTTCGACCGGACGGGCATGAAGCTCGGAGACGTAGGCCCCATCGGGTTCTACGACGATCCAAGCCTCGCGCTCGACGGCGCGCGCGTGGCGGTGACGCGGACGGAATCCACGGGAGCCACGAGCGACATCTGGCTGCTGGAGATGGCGCGGGGGGTCTTCACGCGGCTGACGTTCAATCCGGCGGCGGACATTTCTCCGGTTCTGTCCCCGCGAGCGGATCGCGTCGCCTACTCATCCAACCGCTCGGGACACTGGGACATGTACTGGAGGCTGGCCAGCGGCGCGGGCGAGGAGCAGCTCCTCGTCCCCACGGAGACGGGCGTGTTTGCGGACGACTGGTCGCGGGACGGCAGGCTGATCCTCTACGAGCGCACGGACCCCAACACCGACTCGGACCTCTGGATCGTGGACGTGGGTGGAGATCGCAAGTCGAGACCCTTTCTCACCTCCCCTTCGACGGAGGTCCAGGGACAGTTCTCCCCCGACGCGAAGTTCGTCTCCTACACGTCGATCGACTCGGGCCACCCGGAGGTTTTTGTCCAGACGCTTCCCCCCTCCGGAGGGAAGTGGCAGATCTCCAACGCGGGTGGGAGCTGGTCGAGCTGGCGCGCCGACGGGAAAGAGATCTACTACGCCGAGCCCGACCTGGGCCTCATGGCCGTCAGCGTGGACACGAGCTCAGGATTCACGGCGGGGATCCCCCGGAGGCTCTTCACGCTCCCCCTCCCGAACGTGGGCTTCGGGAACAGCCGAACGCAGTACGGCGTGACGGCGGACGGACAGAAGTTTCTCGTGAACGCGTCGGCGACCGATCTCAAGCCCTCCACGATCACCGTGGTTTTGAACTGGGACTCGGAGCTCAAGCCGAGGTAGGCGCGGGGTGGCCCGGCGGCCTCATCCCGCCGCTTTCTCGAGGGCCGCCACGAGGCGATCGAGGCTCGCGGCGTCGGAGCCCAGGTTCACGAACTTGTCGACCACCACGCGCCTCCTGTAGACGAAGACGGTGTTGACGACCCGCGGGTCCGGGTTGATCTGCCACCGCCCGCTCGTCCTCTCGTCGGCCGGCCCCGGCACGTAGGCGACCGCGACCTGATCGAGCGCCGCGCCCTTCGCGAACGCCGCGAGGCGCGACTCGATCTCGGCGGCCGGCCGCGCGGCCGGGTTCATCGAGATCACGAACGCCCGCACGCGCGCGCCGCCGCGCTCCGCGATCGCGCGCTCGAGGCGCGAAGCGATCGGCGCGATGGCGCCGAGATCATCCGAGTTCACCCAGATCAAGACGCCGCTGAGCTGCCCGTACTTGCACATCGGGCAGACACGCGACCCCGTGTCGGGCCCCGCGACGTGCACGGGATCGAAGGCCGGCCCGTTGCTGCCGACGGGAAGCCCCGAGGCGAGCCCGGGCCACGCGAGCGCGAGGGTCGTGCCGAGGGCGACGGCCCATGCCGCGAACACGAATCGAGTTCTCATCGAAACACCTCCTTCGTCGACATCACGTCCCATCCCAGGAAACTCCGGCCATCAGGTATCCCCAGTACTGCCGCCAGGCCTCGGGGAGGGACGGCTGGGGCTGGCCCCGGAGCCACTCCCGCTGGAGCTCGAGGCGCCACCGGCGCAGCGCGTCTCTCTCGAGGCGCAGCACGGCGTCGCGGGCGACCCCCGCCGGAGGAGGCGCCAGCGACGCGAGGCGGTCGAAGACGCGCACCCTGGTGTCAGGCGTCGCCCGCACCATCACGTGCCAGAGGGTCAACGAGTCGCGGACTCTCGCGTCCGACAGCAGTTGCCCGAGCGCCCCAGGACTGGAATCGAGGGCGGCCATCGCATCGCGCACGCCGGCCGGCGCGTCCGAGAAGATCGGGATGCCGGGCCCTTCGCCCGGTCGCAGCTCACAGCTCGCCCCCGCCGGAACGATCGACTCCCTCCCGCCGCCGGCCAGCGAGATCCATCCCGTCGTGACGCGCGCGACGCCGCGCCCCGCGTCGTCGACCTCGAGCCGGTACGCGCAGCCGAGGTCGGCCGCGATCGCCGACGGCGTCTCGATGAGGAAGAGGCGCGGCGGCGCCGAGAGCGCCGCGTCCAGGACGCCGCGCGCGAGGGCGAGCTGCTGTCCCGCGATGCTCGATCGCATCAGGCGGACGCGTGAGTCGGGACCCACGTCGACGCGGCCGAGGCCGGCCACCTCCAGGCGGGCCCGGGAGGTCGCATCCGTCTCGATCCACTCGCCCACGCCGAGCCGGCCCGATCCCCCGAGGCGCACCTGACCCACGCGAGGAGACCCTTCGAGCGCGACGACCGGCCAGCTCCGCCGCGCCGGCTGGAGGATGACGGCGGTCGCGGCCACGAGCACGACCATGGCGGCGGCTGCGGCGGTCCATCTGAACGTGGATCGCGCCGGCGCGTGCCGGCGCCCCCCCCGAACGGGCGCGTCGAGATCCCGCTCGATCCGATCCCAGATCGCGTCGGGCGCCTTCACCGTCCGCAGCGCCGCGAGATCGCGGCCGACGTCATCCGGCCCCTTCATCTCCTCTCCCCCCGCCCCGGCGGCGGCCGCAACGACGCGAGCCGGCGCCCGAGGATGGCATGGCCCGCGCTCACGCGGGACGCGACCGTCCCCTTCGAGCAGTCGAGCGCCGCCGCCATCTCCTCGTACGTCAATCCCAGGAAGTAGCGGAGCAGAATCGCGAGCCGGATCTTCGGTCGCAGCGACGCGACGGCGCGCTGGACGACGCGCTCGGTCTCCGCGCGCACCAGCTCCGATTCTGGCGTCCCGGGATCGATCTCCCCGGCGCCCCCTGACGCCGCCTCCAGCGCGACCGTCCGTCGCTCGCGGCGCCATGCGTCCAGGCACGCGTGCGCCGTGATCCGGTAGAGCCAGGTGGAGAACTCCGCCTCGCCGCGGTACTGGCCGATCCGCTCGAAGAGCCTCACGAAGACCTGCTGCGTCACGTCGGCCGCGAGCGCGGCGTTGCCGCCGGCGAAGTGGAGGGCGACCGAGTAGACACGATCCTTGTGGGCCTCGAAGAGCCGGCGGAACGCCCCCCGATCGCCCCGGCGGCAAGCCTCGATGAGGTCCTCGTCGGTGCGGCTTCTCTCCATCTCCCGCCGGTCGATCCGCGGCACGGCCGTCGCCATCGTCATCATGCGTGGGACGGGGACGGCCGGCTCTTTCTTCGGTATTTCTCTCGCGACCGCGCGGCTCGAGGGGGGTCAACGCCCCATTCGGAGCACCGCGCGCCCCGCGATCTCCCCGCGCCGCATCCTGTCGAAAACGTCGTTCACTCCGTCGAGCGGCAGGACCTCCGTCTCACATCGGATCCTCCCCGACGCGGCGAGCGCCAGAAGCTCGCGCGTCTCCTGCCGGGTGCCGACGGCGGAGCCGACGATGCGGAACTCCCCCACCGCGAGGTCGTCGGCGAAGAATGTCAGGTCCTCCTTCGGGAGGCCCACGACCGCGAGCGTCCCCCGGCGGCGCAGGACGCGCGTCGCGAGGCGGTACGCCTCGGCCGACGGGGCGGTGACGAGGGCGACGTGCGGGCCCCCTGCTGCCTTCAGCGCCTCGACCGACGCCGCGTCGCGGGCGTCGAGGGCGGCCGAGGCGCCCACCTTCCTCGCCAGATCGAGCTTCGAGGGATGGACGTCGACGGCGACGACGTCGGCCCCCGCCACGCGCGCGATCTGGATCGCGAGATGGCCGAGGCCCCCCACACCGAAGACCGCGACGCGCTGGCCGGCGGAGATTCCGGCGAGGCGCGCCGCGTGGTACACGGTGAGCCCGGCGCAGAAGAGCGGAGCCGCCTCGTGCGACGGGAGCCCCTCCGGGATCGCGACGGCCTGTGACGCCAGCACGGGGATCAGCGCGGCGAACCCCCCCGGCCCCTCGATGCCGGTGACGGTGCGCGCGAGGCACACGTTCTCGGCCCCCGCGAGGCAGTGCTCGCACCTTCCGCACACGGAGCGGAGCCATCCGACGCCGACCCGCGTGCCGATGGCGATGTCGGCCGCGCGCGATCCCCTCTCGACGACGCGCCCCACCGCCTCGTGGCCGAGCGTCGCGGGGAAGGCCATGCGCGCCGCGCAGTCGGGCCAGTCACCCGCCGCGAGGTGGAGGTCGGAGTGGCAGACACCGCACGCCTCGACCTCGACGAGAATCTCGTCGGAGGCGGGCTTCGGGGGCGAAACTTCGGCGAGCTCCAGGGGACGGCCGAGGGTGGTCAGCAGCGCGGCTCTCACGCGCCGAATCTATCCGCGACGGACGGAAGGAGCAACGACCCCGGCCCGCGACTACAATGGGCGCGTGAAAATCACCCACATGACCTTCGCCGCCGTCGCGGCCGGGCTGATCGCGGTCGCCCCCGGCGCCGCCGGCGCCACTGAAGAAACGAAGGCCCCCGACACGTCGGGCCAGGTCAGCGGGACCGTGCTGTCCGCGGCGCGGAAGTTCGTGCCCGGCGCCTCCGTCGCGCTCGTCCCCGAGGCCGGCGGAGAGGTCTACGGCACCAGCACGGCGGAGGACGGCCGGTACGCGCTGAAGAGCTTGAAGACGGGCTCGTACGCGATCCTCGTCATGGACCCCTCAGGGACCGTGCTCCGGAAGGAGCGCGTCAACGTGCGCCCGCTCTTCCGGAATCTCGTCGACTTCGTGACAGAGCCGGCCGGCTCGCCTCCGCCGCACGTCCCCGCGCTTCCCCCACCCGAGGACGGCAAGCCTCCCGAATCGATCGACATCGCGGGCTCGCTCGCGACCACCGAGGGGAAGCCCATCTCCGAGGCCTGGGTCTCGTTGCGACCGATAGGGATCGAGGCGCCGCTTCTGCGCGCCCGGACCGACGCCGAAGGGCGCCTGCGCCTCGTCCACGTGCGGGGGGGATACTTCCAGATCACCGCGCGCGCTCTCGGGCACGTCACGTGGAGCCTGGGCCCGATTCTCCTCGAGTCCGGCCACGACGTGACGCTGCGACTGACTCTCCTCCCGTTTCCGCTCGGACAGCCCATGAATCCCGAGGATTTCCTCGTGCCGACGTCGCCGATCCCTCCCGAGGTGTTCGAGAAGGAAGGTTGACGCCCGGCCTCCAGAAAGGACGATTGCATGCCGTTCTCCAGCTCTGAGCTTCACCCGGATCTCCTGCGCGGGATCAAGGACCTCGGATTCACGAGGCCGACGCCGATCCAGGAACAGGCGATCCCCCCCGCGATGCTGCACCGCGACATCCTCGCCTGCGCCACCACGGGCAGCGGGAAGACGGCCGCATTCGTCCTGCCCATCCTCCACCACCTGATGAAGAAGCCGCGCCGCGTGACGCGCGCGCTGATCCTCACGCCGACGCGCGAGCTGGCGGCGCAGATCCACGCCCACCTGGAGGAGCTGGCCGTCCACACCCCCGTCACGGGGGCGAGCGTCTTCGGCGGCGTCGGCATGGGGCCCCAGGAGCACGCCTTCAGGAGCGGCACCGACGTCATCGTCGCGACCCCCGGGCGCCTGCTCGATCACCTCGGCCGCCCCTACGCGCGGCTCGACGGCCTCGAGATCCTGGTCCTCGACGAGGCCGACCGGATGCTCGACATGGGCTTCCTCCCGGACGTCCGCAGAATACTGAGGGTGATCCCGGCGAAGCGACAGACCCTCTTCTTCAGCGCGACCCTGCCGCAGAAGATCGTCGAGCTGTCGCGCGAGATGCTCCACAACCCGGTCACGGTGAACCTCGCGAGGGTCGCGGCCCCCGCCGTCGGGATCACGCAGGCCGTCTACCTGGTGCCGCGCGAGCGGAAAGCGGCGCTCCTGGTCGATCTCCTGAAACGCGACATCATCGAGGACGCCATCGTCTTCACGCGCACGAAGCACCGCGCGAACCGGCTCGCCGATTTCCTCGAGAAGCAGGGGGTCTCCACGGGGAGGATCCACGGGAACCGGAGCCAGTCCCAGCGCACCGCGGCCCTCGCCGGCTTCAAGGCCGGGAAGCACCGGATCCTCGTCGCGACCGACATCGTCGCGCGCGGCATCGACGTCGAGGAGCTCGGCCACGTCATCAACTTCGACGTCCCCGCCGATCCGGACTCGTACGTGCACCGCGTCGGCCGGACGGCCCGCGCCGAGGCGACGGGCGACGCCTTCACCTTCGTGGCCCCCGACGAGGAGGCCGACCTGAGGCAGATCGAGCGCGTGCTCGGCAAGAGCCTGCCGCGCGTGACCGTCCCCGAGTTCGACTACTCCGTGAAGTCCGGCGAGCGTCTCGAGATCCCCGTGCGCGATCGGATCGCCGCGCACCGGGCCCAGAAGGGCGCGCGGGGATCGAAAGGGCCGCGCCCCACGGGCGGCGGCGGATCCGGGTCCGCGCGCGCGAAGTCGTCGGGGGGGCGCTCGCACGGGTCGTCCGGATCGGGGGGATCGAGCCGCCCGTCGAAGGGGTTCGACCGCGCCGGGAGGATGCAGGCGATCCTCGAGAAGTACTCCCTCCCGCAGGGGACCGGCGGCTCCTCCGCCTCGGCGAGGCGCCGCGGGAGGTAGGGGGGAGTCTCAAGCGTGCCGCCCGTTCACTCCACGGTTATCGCGCCGCACGCTCCGCGCTCTCTCGCCGCACGACATTTCTCCGGGGAGGGGGCGCTCACCGCGCGCTGAGCGTCGAGCAGCTCGCGGACGGTTCTAGCGAGTTCGTCGGCGAGAAACGGCTTCGCGACGAAGGCGACGCCGGCGGCGAGAAGCTCGGTCAGGGCCTCCGATTCCGGTGCGTAACCGCTCACGATGACGCCTCTGAGACCCGGACGACACGCACGCATCTCACGAAGCGCGTCCGGACCGGACATGCGCGGCATGACCGCGTCGATGACGACGAGATCGACGCGGCCCTCGCGGGCCTTGAAGGCATTCACCGCCTCGAGACCGTTCTCCGCGGTGACGACGTCATACCCCAGTTTTTCGAACACCGCGCGCAGCAGATCTCTCAGCATCGGTTCGTCTTCAGCAACCAGAATGGTCTCGCCGCCCCCGGCCGGGCGGGCGACGGCCGCAGGACGGATCGTCTCGGCGTCGATCCGCGCAGCGCACTCGAGCGGGAGGAAAACGTGAAACGTCGTCCCGCGGCCCGGCTCGCTCTCGACGCGGAGAAAACCGTCGTGCTGCCGGACGATGCCGTACACCGTCGCGAGCCCCAGGCCGGATCCTTCCGCTTTGGTCGTGTAGAAGGGCTCGAAGATCCGCTCCATGGTCTGTTCGTCCATGCCGGCTCCGGAGTCCGTGACCTCGAGCGCCGCGTAGTCTCCCGGTTTCGCCCACTCGTGCCCGGCGACGTCTCTCTCACTCAGGGAGACGGCACGTGTCGTCACGGTGAGCCGGCCCCCGGTCAGCATCGCCTGACGCGCGTTCGTGCAAAGATTGAGCAGAACCTGCTCGAGCTGGCCCGGGTCCGCGCGGACGGTGAGTGAACCCCCAACGTGGTGAAGCTCCACCTCGACGTCCTCCCCGACGATTCGGCTGAGCATTCTCGAGAAGTCGCCGACGACCGTCCCGAGATCGAACGACTTGACCTGTAGAACCTGGCGCCGCGACACGGCCAGGAGCTTCCGCGTCAAGTCGGCCGCCCGCAGAGCCGCCGCCGTCACGCGCTCGAGATGTTCCCGCGCCGCATGCCCCGTTTCGAGGGCGCGCTCGGCCATGTCCGTGTACCCGGTGATGACGTTCAGCAGGTTGTTGAAGTCGTGGGCCACGCCCCCGGCCAGCACGCCGATCGCCTCCATCTTCTGGGACTGGAGGAGCTGCTCCTCGAGCTTCTTGCGTGCGGTGATGTCCGTCGCCACACCGAGCACCTGGTCGATCCGCCCGTCCGAGGACACCATCGGACGCTTGACTGTCTGCAGCAGCCGGGTCTTCCCAGCCGCGTCGGTGATTTCCTCCTCGAGAATCGTCTTTTCATTTCCGGTGTCCATCACCTCCAGATCGTCGCGGCGGAAGTGCTCGACCTCCTCGGGGTTGGCGTTGAAGTCGGCGTCCGTCTTGCCCAGAAGCTCGTCGGTGGTCGTGCCGTACGCCTCCGCCACGGCCCTGTTCACCAGCGTGAATCGCCCCTGGCGGTCCTTGGCGAATATGAAGCTGGGGGCAAGGTCGATCACCTGCCTGAGAAACGCCTTCTGCTCCGCCAGCTCCCGCTCGACACGTACGCGTTCGGTGATGTTGCGAACGAGGGCGCCGATGTGCCCGTCGAGGAGCGGCATGAGCCTCGCTTCGAAGAAGTCCTCACGACCTCGAACGGTCATTGGGTATTCGATGCCGACGAGCGACTCGGTCCGACGGACCTGCGTGACCGCGCTCTCGAGCTGCCGGGCCACCGCGGGGAGCGGAACGTCCTGGAATCGTCGACCCACGAAATCCCGCGGCTCAAGACAGAGATCTGCGCCGACGCCTCTCACCTCGACGATTCGTCCATCGCGATCGAGCCTGAAGAACAGATCGGGAAACGCGCTGAATATGGCGCTCATTTCCGAGTTGGCCTGCAGGAGCTCGGTCGAAGAGAGATCCAGCGACCGTTCGACCATCAAGCGATCGTCGTCGAAGGCTCGGTACGCGTCATCGACGGCGCTCACGAAATTCACGAGAGCCGGCGGGACAGGGCCCTCGGCCCCGAAGAAGCGCTTGAGCTGGCGCCTCAGGAGGCTGTGCATGCCGCGACTCACGATTCCGACAGCGTGGTGATGGTCATCGTCTGGTTGTGCAACTCGCAACGGGCGTTCGGTGTGAACGGTGAAATCTCGCCGTAGGAGTAGAAGCCGGTGAGAACGGTGCTCGCACCCAGCACCTCCCGAACTCCCTCGACCTCCTCCTCGACCCGCTGCTTCAGGATGAGCTTCCGGCCGACGCAGCTGATGAGAATGGCGAGATCGACAGGCCGGGGGCCGTCCGTACCCAGGCAGTTGCGCGCGGCGCCCATGGCCCCGTCGACGAGCCGATCGAAGTTGGCCTTCATCAGCCGGGCGAAAGATCCTTCCGGAACGTCCCCGGCAAATGTCAGGCTCTGCTCGGATTCGCTCACCGAGAGAATCGTCCGCACGACTCCTGGGTCCCCCGCTGCCGTCCGGACGCTCAGTGGAAACAGGAGGCCGGTCGCCGGCAACCCGCTCGCGTGCTCGCCGAGGTATTTCTTGTAGAGCTCCAGCGCGGATCGGCCGTCCAGCTCGAACAGCACGTTGCCGCTCGACCGAGTCACACGCCGCTCCGGGCCGAAGGAATCCCAACCGCCGAGGGAGGCGAACCCGACCCTGATGCTGTCGCCATAGAATCCCAGTGCGGCAATGGTGTTGGGCGCAGCCGGCCCATCCCAGACGACGAGAGTGCGCTCGAATCGCGAGCCGTCCCCCGAGAGGCCGCCCGTGATCGTCACTCCCGCCGGAAGTGTCTCGGTGAGTCCGCGCACGAGCTCGCTGCCGTTGACACGGACGCCGTCGGACAGCACGAAAACGTGCACGAGCCCGTCGGGATCCAGCGCTCTGCCGAGCGTCTCGCCCGCGCGCCGGCTGTCGCTCGCATCCTCGATGGCGACTCGCGACCCCGCGAGTCGCGTCCTCTCGAAGGCGACCGCCGTCGCGACCAGCGAGTCGTCGGAAACCTGCGTCCCACGGATCTCGCCGGCGGTGGAGCAGCCGAGGAGGTGGGCGCGCGGGTAGCTCTCGCGAATCTGCTCCATGCGGCCGTCTCCGGCGAGAGCCGCACGGCTCCCGAAGAGCAGAACGAGTTGAGCGGAATCACCGAGAATCTCGCCGAGCTCCGAGTCCCAGCCGTCCCCGTCAATCCATCGCGACTGTTCGAGCTTCAACTTGTCCACCTCCACCGTCGAACCGCGACCGGCCGCGCGCATCTTCCGAGAGTCTACTCCTCTCGCCGGCGGAAGCTCCACCGAACCCTCGCTGGATGCGGCACGATGAAATCGTCACGAGACGGCAACCAGGGGCTCCGACTGGGCTCGGACCGATTTCGCAAGAATGACCCGAATCGGCTCGCACACTCCCTGCGCCGAGCCGAAATTCCGGATCCGTTCGATAAGGCCCTCGGTGATCTCGTGGCCGCGCGCCACGAGAAGGCCGCCGGCCTGCGTCCTGATGTCCTCGGCCAGAACCATTCCCGGAGAGAGCGCGGCGAGCTTGATCTCGCGGACGTCCAGATTCTTCCCCGCGTTTCCGTGAGACTTCGCGAAGGCGTCCAGCAAGGAAGGATCGTACCAACCTTCCCGCCCGCGAAGCGTATCGAAGGCGACTTCCTGGGGAATCCCTCGCGCCTCGAGGGCGTCGTAGTCGAGGGCGATCTTGAGCAGGCGCGATCCGAGCGGAAGCTGCTCCCGGTGCGGCTCGTCCTTCGAATAGCCGACACCGCTGAAGCGACGATCCTGGTAGCGGAGAATCGCCCGCACCCCTTCCATCCGCGGGATGCCCGCAACGATCTTCTCGGCCGCCTGTGGAATCCTTTCGACCATCTCGTGCTCGCGCTCGGAGAGGACGAGCCCCTGGTAGAGCTTGTCCACCACCTCCTGGGGGAGCATGATGCACCCGATCTGCGAGAGCATGGCGCTGACCTCGAGCTCCCAACGGTTCTCCTGGATACCGAGATGATCCGCCATCGTGCTCACGCGCTGCTTCGCCCTCCCGGCCCGACCGAAAGAAGCCGGATGCACGATCGCCAACAGATCCGTCAGCGCCTTCACGCTCCCGTGAAGCGTCTGCTCGAGAAGGACGCGCTCGGCGTTGATTAACCGGTGCTGCTCCGCCGCCGCGTCGACGGTCGCGACGAGGACGTTCGGCTGGCAGGGCTTCGTGAGGAATCGGAAAATCTGCCCTTCGTTCACGGCCGTGATGGCCGAGCTCATGTCCGCCTGCCCTGTCAGGAGCACGCGCACGGCGTTCGGGAGCACGGCTCGCGCCCGACTGAGAAACGCAGCTCCATCCATCCCGGGCATGCGCATGTCGGAGGTGACGACGGCAATCGACGGATCGCGCTGCAGGATCTCGAGTCCCGCCGCTCCGCTCGTGGCCGTGACGACCTCGTAGCGACGATGAAGGTTGAGGGACAGGCCATCCAGGACGGCCTGTTCGTCGTCGACACAGAGAATTCGAATCCGGCTCTTCTGATCCATGCGTTGGGTTCCTCGCGATGTCAGGCCACTCCTGCGACCTGGGGTGTCTTCAGGATCTCCTCCGCGGCCAGCGCGCGCCACGTCGCCAGGTTCGAGGCGTACCCGGCCCGATCGAGAAACGCGACGTCGAGCCTCTCTTCGATCGGTGCGAGCGTCTCTCCAGTGCACGTCGTGTCCACGAGCGCATCGGCCGCGTGCACCGCCGCCAGCACGCCGCACGGCCCTTCGCCGAGCGCTCCCGGGCGATGATGGTATGCGACGCACTCGACGATCGAGAACGGGAGGCCCCAGACGCCGAGAAGGTACGCGCCCACTTCGGCGTGCGTGACTCCCAGGGTCGCCTCCTCCACCAGATGAAACGGGCGACCGCTCGTGCGCACCTCCCGGGCTATCGACGCGAACTCCCCCGGCAACCCGAGCGCGATGATGATTCGGCCGATGTCATGGACGAGAGCTGCCGTGAAAGCCTCTTCCGCGAGCTTCGAGTCGGCAAGAAACCTCTTCGCGAGCCGCGCCGTCTGGAGCGAGTAGGTTTGTAATCGCTCCAACGAGAACCCCTCGACCGGCTTGGCCTCCATGACCGAGAAGATCTGCGTCGTGAGGGCGATTCCCTTCAGCAGCTCGAGGCCGAGGTAGTTGCACGCCTGGCGTATGGACGTGACCGACTGCGCGACGCCGAAGTAGGCCGAGTTCACCATCTGCAGCACCTTGACGCTGATGGCCGGGTCCCTCTGCACGATTTCCGCGACGTCGGCGATGCCCGCTGCGGGGTTCGCGGCCACGTCGGCGAGATCCCGATACGTGCGGGACACCGATGGAAGTCTCTCGACATTTCCGACGACGGCCCGAATCTTTTCGTCCTGAATCAGGCGATGGAGATCGCATGTCCTCTCGATCGCGGACCGCAGGACCTGGACATCGCATGGCTTGCTCAGGAACTGATGCGCGACGGGGAGGGCCCGCAGAATCGCCTCACGCTCGGCGTGACCCGACAGGACGATCCTCGCGGCGCCCGGGTGCTCGGCCTTGACCTTCGTCAGGAGCTCGGCTCCATCCATCCCCGGCATGCGCATGTCCGAGACGACGATGTCGAACTCCGCCTTCCGCAGCTCGGCCAGCGCCTCCGATCCGCCGCAGGCGAACACCATGTCCCAGCGGCTCCGGTCCTTCCGAAGAAGGTTCCTCAACCCATCGAGGACGGCCGACTCGTCGTCTACGAAGAGTATCCGCCTCTGGCTCATGCGGCGACTCCCGCCGCCACGTCAGCGGGGGTGGCGCTCCCGACGGGCAGACGAATGAAGAACGTCGTGCCCTTCCCGACCTCCGTCGCGAAAGTGATTTCCCCGCCGTGTTTCTCGACGATCACGGAGCGCGCGATCGCGAGTCCTTGTCCCGTGCCCTTGCCGACTTCCTTGGTCGTGAAGAATGGGTCGAAGATCTGGCCGCGAATCTCCTCGGGGATCCCGCCGCCGGTGTCGCTGATCGAGATCTCGACGGAATCACCCTCTCGGCGCGTTCGAACGACGATGCGTCCCTTGTTCTCCGTCCCCTTCACGACGCCGGCTATCGCGTGGGCGGCGTTGACGATCAGGTTGAGAACCGTCTGGTTGATGTCGCCCAGCAGGCAGACGACCGGTGGAAGATCTCCCAGATCGGTCTCGAGGTCCGCCACGTACTTGTACTCGTTGCGCGCGATCGTCAGCGTGCTCTGGATCGCCCGGTTCAGGTCGGCGGTGGTCATCTCCTTGGCGTCCGGGTGCGCGAACTCCTTCATCGAACGGACGATCGTGGCCACTCGGTCGAGCCCGTCGAGCGAGCGATCGAAGGCCTTCGGGAGGTTCTCGACGAGATAAGGGAGATCCGCCGACGCCTCCGCCTCGGAGGCGGCGTTGGCGGCGTCCATCGACGGAGCTCCGTCGAGAACCGTGTTCCGGACGACCTGGAACTTCTCGACGAGCCCCATCAGATCCGTCGTGGCCTCGCGCAGGAAGTGGATGCTGTCGTTGACGAATTGAATCGGGGTGTTGATCTCGTGCGCGACGCCCGCCGCAAGGCGGCCTACGGATTCGAGCTTCTGCGCCTGATGAAGATCCGACTCGAGCTTCTTCTGCTGCGTCATGTCGAGCGTGATCGCGTGCAGCGGCTCACCCGGCTGGCATGGGCTGAGGATCGTGCGCACCTCCAGGACACCGCCCTCCGCCGTCATCAAGCGGTAGTCGAATTGGTCGCCCGTTTCGCTGAAGGCGGGCGTCAACGGGACCAGGCGAAGGCGCTCCCAGACACGCGCCCGATCCGCATCGTGCACGAACCGATCGAGAAAGTTCGTGCGAATCTCCGTGAGGTCGTCACACTTGAGGAACCGAGCAGCCTGGGGCGCGATGTACGTGACTTCGCCGCTCGCCAGGTCCAGCTCCCATGGGACTGCGTTCGTGTTCTCGACCAGGGATCGGTACCGCTTCACGTTCTCATTCAGCTCTCCCGTCCGGGCCTTGACTTGTTTCTCGATGTCCTCGTTCGTCAGCTCGAGCGCGGCCTCTCGATCCGCCACGACGGTCATCTCGAGAATGGACCTGTGGCATCCCAGGACGAGGACGATGTCCTCGAAGACCACCCAACCCGCGTGCTCCAGAAAGCGCCACCACTCGGGGTTGGAAATGCCGTAGACCGACTCGGGCCAGAAGAACCCGCGCGCCAGATGGTCCGCGGCGACGACGACCGTGGCGGTGGGAAGAACTCGCCAATCGCGATAGAAGGCGATGAACGCGAGGGACCCGAAGATGTGGAAATGGGTCTCGATGCGCCCGCCCGTGAGGTGGATGAGGATGGCCGCCCACAGCATCTGCGTCACCGCGACGGAGTGGCGCGTGAGCCACCAGCCCGGACGAAGTCGGATCAGGATCAGGGGGAGCGCGTTGATCACGCCTCCCAGAAACACCGCGATCTGGACATGAATGTGGACCGAATGGGCCTTCCCGGCCCAGCCGAGGGGCGAGATGATGAGCGCGAGGGCGATCGCGAGAGCCCATTGCGCGAGGAACAGCCAGAAGAACAACTGATCGGTCTTGACGTACACCGACTCGAGGTTCTTCCGGAACACGGTTTCTCGAAGCTGCTCTCGTGTCATGGTCTCCCACTCCCGGCGACCTGCCGCTCGCGATCAGGGGTCCGCAGCGAGCACCCGAACACCGCGTGCCGCTGCTCCCCCGAGGTCCGTCCGTCCAGGAGCGCGAGCACGGTCTGGCGCCCCACATTGTTCCCGGCGTGCCCTCGCGAGTCCGTGATTCCACCGGTGAAAGCGAGATCTCCCTTCGAGTCGTACAGGACGACCTGCCCGGACGTCTCGGCGCCGAACCGCGCGGCTTCGACGCCGTCGGCGTCGATGTATCGCGCGGCCCCGGGGATCGTTCCCGTGAACTCCCACGTATCCGTCCGCTCCCATCCATCGTCCACGCCCTCCGGACGCAGGAAGACCACGGTCGCCGCGACCGGTGGATGGGCGGAATTCATGATGATGTTGAGCTCGGAGAGACTCGCGCGGGTGCACGGGCACTTCGGGTGCACGAACATCACGAGCGTGCTGAGTCCCGGCGTCGGCGAGAGCCTGGACGCCGCCGGCCAATGCCCGGGGTTGGTCCCCTGGGGTCCGGGGGCGGTGCTGTAGTCGTAAGTCAGCTTGACTCCGATGCACAGGACTCCGGCCCACAGGGTGATGCCCCCCACCGCGCCGAGCCGAGCGATGAAGGGTCTACGCTGGGGGATTCGAGGCGAACGCGTAAGCACCGTGGGCGCTGACTGCTCGTCGAGAGTCATCGCCCGCGCCTGTCGAAGGACCCATATGGGCCGGCAACGGGGCGATTCCGACCTGACGGACGCGGTCTCTCCCTCATGGATTGGTGATTCGGCGGTGCCGGTGAAATCTTGAGCGCTCGATGGAACAAGCCGCTGTGTGCCGGGTTCAGGCGAAACGGTGTCGCCCGGAGGCGTGCGGGAATCGCCCCGAGACCCGCGCCATCACCGCTCGCCCCCCGCCCCGCTCGTCTCTCGACCGGGACCTGGCGACGAGCCTTCGGGGGCGCCGGACTTCCGCCCTTCGACCGACCGACTCTCGATGAGAGCCAGGACGGTCTTCCGCCCGATCTCGTCACCGCGGTTGGTGGTCGGGTTGGTGACACCGCCTGAAAATTGGAGACCCCCGGCCGCGTCGTAGAGAACGACGCGGCCGGAGATCCCGGTGCCGAACTGTGCAGCTTCGGCCCCGTCGGGATCGACAAATCGGATGACCCCGGGAATGTTTCCGGCGAGCTTCCACGTGTCGGTTTGCGCCACACTCTCGTCGACACGGATCGGAGGCTGGAAGACGACGATGGCCGAAGCCATCGCGTGAGCCGCGCCCATGATGACGCTGAGCTCCGACAGGCTCGCGCGCGATGACGGGTCATCGGGTCTGATGAACATCAAGAGCGTGCAGCGCCCGCGCGCCCGCGAGAGCCGCGACGTGTCTGGCCATCGACCCGGCGCGACCTCTCGCCCCCCGAGCTCGGTCCTGTGATCGGCAATCATCTTCACGCCGATCCCTATGAGGGAAACCCAGAGGACGAGTCCGACCGAAACTGCGGCATTGAACATGAGGCCGCCGGGCTTCTTCGCTCGTGCCGCGAGAAGGCCAGCTGTCGATTCCGGACATTCTCTCGAGCTCATCGTCCGCCTTTCATCAAGCTCTTGACCCGGCGCCTGAAGCGCGTCACGATTGCGAAGAGTCATCCGGCCACCGCCACGTCCTGAGTCGGCGAGGCCACCGAATCCTTTAGCCGTATTCTTTCTCCGCCGATGATTTGCTATATTGGTCTGCGCGCCGCACGATGGTTCGCGGCGCGGGTGACTCGATTGCCGCGCGCGGCAGCTTCGATCCTGCCCACTCGACGAGTCCTCACGCATCGCAATGGTGATTCTGAGTTTGGGACACTATCTGGCGGCGAGCTCAATCCTCGCGTTCGAGTGTGGTACGATGACTGTTTATGAGGAGGGTTTCCCATTCCAAGTCCCCGCATTGGAGGATCGATGATTCATTCCACGACGGCGACCCGGGAGCTTCGCAGCCTCAGCGACACGATGCGAACGCTCGGGAACGCATTTCTCAATCTCGGCCTGGCGATCAAGATCGACGGCCGGGCGATCGCTCCCAGGTCACGCCCGCCGCTCCGGCTGACGGAATCCAGGCGGAAAGCGCTGAAGCTCCAGGGCGTCTACATGGGCACGATGCGCGGCCTGAAGCCGCGCCAGAGGGCGCAGGTGAAGAAGATCCGGGTCCGGAAGGGCCTGCGGGCGGCGATCTCGGCGGCTCGGCGCATGGCCCGCTAGGACCGATCGAGCTACTTCGTCGCCCCGGCCTTTTGAAGAAGCAGCGCGATCTCTCCCTTCGCGTGCATCTCCTTGATGATGTCGCAGCCCCCGACGAACTTTCCGCCCAGGAAGATCTGCGGCATGGTCGGCCAGTTCGTGAACTGCTTGACGGCCTGCATCTTCTCGGGGTCGGCGAGGATGTCGACGTCCTTGATGGAGACGCCGTACGACTGGAGCACCTGGACGGCCGCGGCGGAAAAGCCGCACTTCGGGGACTCCTTCGACCCCTTCATGTAGATCACCACGTTGTTTTCCTCGATCTCTTTCCTGACTTCGTCCATCGCCATGCGTGCCATGTCTATCTCCCGTGGGCGCTACTCGCCCGGTGCGAGCGTCTTGAGTGAGATGGCGTGCAGCGCCCCGCCGAGAACGTCTCGCAGCGGCGCGTGCACCATCCGGTGCCGATCCACCAGGCTCAGCCCCATGAACGTCGCCGACACGACGGTGATCTCGTAGTGATCCGAGGTGCCGGTCATGTCGCGCACCGTGACCTCGGCGCCGGGGAGCGCCGAGGCGATGCGATCGTGGATGTCCTGGGGCCCGATCAATGGGAATCCTCCGCAGCCTGGGAGCCGGGAGCATAGCACTTCGCCCCCGCGCCCCTCGCGCGGCCGCCGGCGGGCCGCGCCGCCGTGAAAGCGTGTTAATCGCCCTGAGGCCCACTTTCGCCCGCGTCGGCCTCCCGTCCGGATTGTCGGTTTGACGGGATCTTCGGCGAGACCCACCTATCACCTGGGGTCGAGCACGCTGAGAAGTCATCCGGACGGCTCGACCCGGAGGGAATCAAACTCATGGGTCACCAGACAACGGGCCGCCTCATCGTCGCGGCGTTCATGGGCATCCTCGGCGCGGCATCGGCTCACGCCGCCTCGGCCGCCGGCAACAGCTACTACCAGGTCGCGGTCGAGAACGCGCCCGCCGGCGTCGGACTCGGCGTCTACACCTTCGGCACGGGCGCCATGCACCCGGTCGCCGGCGCGCTCGGGGCGCAGTCGATCCTGGTGGGCGGCGGGTTTCCCGGAACTTCCTACACCACCATCCGGTCGTACACCTCGGGAACCGACTACGCGCAGCGCAACTGGCTCACCCTCGGCGGGGGCGCACCGCCCACGATGCGGCTCGAGAAGTTCGTCGCCGCGGGCGAGGAGGCGATCCCCGTCGGCAACCCGCTGAACCCCTCGGGATTCTCGACGATCTACAGGCCCGGAGACTTCGCCCCCGCGCCGGACAATCTCGTCATCAAGCAGACCGCGGCCGCCGTCGGCACGACCTTCGACGACGCGGCGATCATGCTGAAGACGGAGATCACGAACGCCGGGAGCTCGCCGGTGTCGATCGGCGTGCGCTATCTGTGGGACCTGCAAGTCGGCCCGAACGACGACGGCCCGTCGTTTCGCCCGAAGGGGCCGGATGGCCCGACGGCGGCGACCGACATGACGTTCTTCGACCCGAACTTCGGAAGCTTCGAGATCACCGACGACAACGACCCGGACATGTGCTTCGGGATCGGCAACTCCCCCTTTCCGTTCTTCGCCGTGCGGGGAAGCGTGAGCGCCCCCGCGGCGCTCAAGCCCACGCCTCCCACGCGCATCTCGTATGTCTCCTGGCCCGACTCGTCGGGGCTTCCCGGAAAGTTCGGCGGCGTCGTGCCGGCGATCAGCGCCTTCGACGTCCCCTCCCTCGGCATGGACGTGAGCACCTGCCTGACCTCCATCGACGACACCGGCGTGGCCTCCTGGTGGGGCGACACGGCGGGGAACGCGCTGACGATCGCCCCCGGGGCCACGGTGGCGGTGACCGCCTACGTGTACGCCTACCTTCCGGGCGCGCCGCCGAGCTTCCCGCCTCCCCCTCCGCCTCCGGGAACGGAAGGCCCGGCGGGGGATCCGACCTGCTCGGACGGCGTGGACAACGACCGTGACGGGCTCATCGACCTCAACGACCCGGGGTGCGTGCCCCCGCCGCCTCCCCCGCCGACCGTCGAGGGCCCGCCGGGGGATCCCACCTGCTCGGACGGCGTCGACAACGATCACGATGGCCACGTGGACCTGGCCGACTCCGACTGCGTCTCGCAGAGCACCACGCAGGAAGGGCCGCCGGGGGATCCGACGTGCTCGGATGGCCTCGACAACGACGGCGACGGTCTGATCGATGCGAACGACCCGGATTGCGTCTCGACCAACCACGCGCCGGTCTGCGAGACGGCGACGTCGAGCGAGCCGCTCCTCTGGCCGCCGAACCACAAGCTCCGCACGGTGAAGATCCTCGGCGTCACCGACGCGGACGGCGACCCGATCTCGATCACGGTGACCTCGATCCGGCAGGACGAGCCGATGTGTCCCGTCGGCGATGGGAGCTCCTGCCCTGACGCCCTCACCGGGGCGGCAGGTCCGGGTCACGCCCCGTCGCTCCGCGCGGAGCGGAGCGGCGAGGGGGACGGGCGCGTGTATCACATCCGCTTCAACGCCGAGGACGGAGCGGGGGGCGGGTGCACCGGAGAAGTGACCGTGTGCGTGCCGCACGATCGCGGCCGCGACGGCGGCCGAGGCTGCGTCGACCAGGGTCCCCTCTACGACTCCACCGGCCCATGCGTTGGGAAGTCTCACGGAACCCACGGAAATCACGGCCGGGATCGTTAGTTCGGCTTTCCTTCATCGTCGGCGACATCTGGAAAGCCGCCCGATGTCGCCTTGACGCTCCTCCCATAGTGGCGTACCTATGGAGTGAAACTGGGCCGGGAGTGGGCTCTTCCCACCATCCCGACCCAAGGGGGGGTACGTCACATGATGAAGGGCGTGGGCGGCCGCATGGCCGTCGCGACGGCGGCCGTCCTGTTCGGGGCGGCGTCTTTCAGTCTCGCGACGACCGGAGGCAACAATTTCTACCGAGTCGCTATCGAGAACACACCCGCCGGAGTCGGAGTGGGTGTCTACACCATCACAACCGGACCCATGCATCCCATCGTGGGCCCGCTCGGATCGCAGAACATCCTGTTCGGGGGCGGAGTGCCGGGCACCTCGTTCACGACGATCCGGTCGTACAGCTCAGGCACCGACTACGTCCAGCGCAACGGACTGACCCTCGGCGGCCTGGCGCCGCTCACTCTGCCCCTCGAGGCGTTCGTCGCCGGGGGCGAGGAGGCGATTCCGGTCGGCAACCCGAACAGCCCGTCCGGCTTCTCGACGGTCTACCGGCCGGGCGGCGTCGCGATCGCGCCGGACAACCTGATCATCCGCCAGACCCTCTCGGCGGTCGGCGCGACGTTCAACGAGTCCGCCGTCAGTTTGAAGACCGAGATCACGAACAACGGCGGCGCTCCCGTGTCGGTCGGCGTCCGCTACCTGTGGGACATGCAGATCGGCGCGGACGACGACGGCCCGTCCTTCAAGATGAAAGGGCCCGACGGTCCGCCTCTTCCCACCGACGCGACCTTCTTCAACCCGGGGTTCACCAGCTTCGAGATCGCCGACGACAACGACCCCGCCGCGTGCTTCGGCGTCGGGAACACCCCCTTCCCCTTCTTCGCGGTGCAGGGGAGCGTGACGGGGCCGGCGACGCTCATGCCGACCCCCCCGACCCGCCTTTCGTACGTCTCGTGGCCTGACTCCTCGGGGCTCGCCGGCAAGTTCGGCGGCACCATCCCGGCGATCAGCGCCTTCGACGTCCCGTCCCTCGGCGTCGACATCAGCACGTGCCTCATCTCCGTCGACGACACGGGCGTGGCCTACTGGTGGGGCGACAAGCCGGCGAACGCGCTGACGATCGCCCCCGGCGCGACGGTGGCGGTCACGGCGTACATCTACGCCTACCTCCCCGGCGTGCCGCCGAGCTTCCCGCCGCCTCCTCCTCCGGGCATGGAGGGGCCGCCGGGGGATCCGACCTGCTCGGACGGCGTCGACAACGATGGGGACGGCCTCGTCGATCTCAACGATCCCGACTGCGTCCCGCCGAACGCGCCGCCGGATTGCTCCGGCGCGTCGCCGAGCGTGAAGAGCCTCTGGCCGCCGAACCACAAGTTCCACCCGGTCAAGGTCAATGGCGTGACCGATCCGGACGGCGATCCGATCTCGATCACCGTGACGTCGATCAGCCAGGACGAGCCGCTGAACTCGATCGGCGACGGCAATACCTGTCCCGACGGCGGGGGTGTCGGGAGCGCCGCCGCGTCGCTCCGCGCCGAGCGGTCGGGCACGCTCGACGGCCGCGTCTACCACGTGAACTTCACCGCCGCCGATGGCCAGGGTGGACAGTGCACCGGGCAGGTGGCGATCTGCGTCCCGCACGATCAGGGGCGCGGCAGGAACTGCATCGACCAGGGACCGCTCTTCGACTCCACCAGCTCCTGCGGCGGCAAGCCCGGCAAGGGGAATGGAAACGGCAACGGGCACGGCAAGCCCTAGCGCCGGCTGAAGAGCCTCAGACCGAAAGAACCCCCGACCGGCGTCACCGACGCGGCGCCGGCCGGGGGTTTTTCTTCCTACCGCGCGGACGAACGATTCCGCTAGACTCGGCCATGCGCTCCACCGGATCGACGCCGCCCGCACCGCCCCGCGAGATCGGTGTGTGCGCCGACTGCCCTCACTCACGGAGCGTCGGCACGCGCGGCGGATCGGCGTTCGTGCTCTGCAACCGCTCGATCTCGGACGCGTCGTTCGCGCGGTACCCGCGGCTGCCGATGGTCGAGTGCCGTGGGCACGAAACGACTCGCTAGAACCTCAGCCCCGGTCTCCCCGATCACTCCCCCGGACACCCCTCGTCCACGACGCCGTCGCAGTTGTTGTCGAGGCCATCGCAGATCTCGGCCGAGGCCTGGGTGTTCGCGACACAGATCAGCGAGCCACTCTGGCAGGTCGTGGTCCCCTCCGAGCAGACTCCCGGCAATCCCGTGGAGCAGCTCTGGCCTCCGCCCGGGTCGCTCTCGTCCACCTCGCCGTTGCAGTCGTCATCGACGCCGTTGCAGATCTCGGGCGCCGGTGTCCCCGCGACGCAGCTGTCCACGAGCTGGCCGCCCTGGCAGGTTCGAGAGCCACTTGAAGCGCACGCACCGACGCCGCACGTCGTCGCCACTGCCGCGATGCCGTCGTCGATCGAGCCGTCACAGTTGTTGTCGATGCCGTCGCATGTCTCGGGCACGGGTGTTCCGGCGACGCAGCTATCCACGAGCTGGCCACCCTGGCAGGTGCGAGAGCCACTGGAGCTGCACGCACCGACCCCGCACGTCGTTGCCACCGCCGCGATGCCGTCGTCGACGGTCCCGTCGCAGTTGTTGTCGATGCCGTCGCACGTCTCGGGCACCGGTGTCCCCGCGACACAGCTATCCACGAGCTGGCCACCCTGGCAGGTGCGAGAGCCACTTGAACTGCACGCCCCCACACCGCACGTCGTCT
>JACPZX010000086.1 GCA_016195325.1 Acidobacteriota bacterium | reverse complement strand
GGTGCCGCTGACCGAGATGCGCGGCGTCTCGCTCCTCGTCTTCCCGACCCCGGCGATCGGCGTGAACAGCAAGGAGACCGCCCCCGGCGCGCGCTCGTACACGCTCATGCACGAGCTGGCGCACCTCGCCCTCGCGCTCAAACCAGGAAGAGCGCCCCGCACTGAGCGAGACAAGACCCGCGTCGGCGTGGGACAAGGTCGAGCGCTTCACCGAGGAAGTGGCGAGCGCGATCCTCATCCCGCAGGCCGCACTCGAGGATCAACTCCGCGGCGTCGCAGTCGCCCGCGACGCATGGAACGTCCCCCAGGTTCGAACCCTCGCGTCGAGATTCCGGGTCACCCCTCTCGCGATGGCCACGAGGCTCAGGACGATCGGCCGGATGACCTGGTCGCGTTACCGTGAGTGGAAAGAAGCATGGACGAAGTACTTCCGGGGGCTCCCGAAGCGCTCCGCCGGCTTCGCGTCACCCGTAGACAAGACCCTCGGACGAGCCGGCAGGCCGTTCACGCAGGTGGTCCTCGAGGCGATGGACACGAACCGCATCACCGCCGTGCAGGCGGCCAGGTACCTCGACCTTCGGTTCGATCACTTCGAGAAGCTGAGGGGGGAGCTGAAGTAACCAGCCCTTCCGGCTGCGAGGAAACGCCGCCGAATCTGCGGGTTGGCTATTTCTGGCTTATTCCGGCTAATTCTGGCTTATTCCCGGCACGCAGCCCCCTTCCGGGCCATCGGGTACGATTCGAGCGCACGGGCTCCCCTGCCAGGCTGGTTTGAGTGACGTCTGCGTGGTCCGGACCATCGTGATCATCTGGATCGGTCATCGTGATCACCCTGGCCTGAGGCGCCCTTCCGATTGGGACGAGACGATCGGAGCGCTGGTCTTCGAGACGCACTCGATCCGAATCCCCCGACCGCACCGCCTCCCCTTCGTCCCCAAACTCACCTTTGCCTTGACAAGCCGAAAGCCGCTGGCCATCATTCAACCGTCCTCCCCAGCCGGCCTCGCGAGGGGCCTGTTGGCCCCCTCCAGGTTGCGACCTGGGGGGTTTTTTTTGCCCGAAACCTATGAACCGAATAGCCTTCCTCGTGGACGGGTTCAACGTCTACCACTCGCTCCGCGAAGCCAGCCGCGACCTCTCGGGCACCGGCACGAGGTGGCTGGACCTGCGCGCGCTTCTCGCCTCCTACCTGCCGGCGATTGGTGGCGGAGCGACGCTCGAGAGCGTGCACTACTTCTCCGCGCTGGCGACCCACATCGACGCCCGAAAGCCAGGAGTCAGTGCTCGCCACCGTTCCTACATCACGTGCCTGGAATCCACGGGGGTGAAAGTCGAGCTCGGGCGATTCAAGTCCAAAGACGTTCACTGCCGAACGTGCGGGACGACAACGGTCCACCACGAAGAAAAAGAGACGGACGTCGCAATCTCCGTGCGTCTGTTCGACCTCTTCCAACGCGACGCCGCGGACAAGGTCGTACTGGTCACCGGCGACACCGACCTCGCGCCCGCGGTGCGCCTCGCATCGCAACTCTTCAAGTTCAAGGAAGTCTGTTTCGCGTTTCCCTACAGGCGGAAGAACAGCGAGCTTGAAAAGCTCGTCGCGCGGAGCTTTCGGGTGAGCAGCCACGCCTACGCGCGGCACCAGTATCCTGACCCTGTCGTGCTCCAGGACGGGACGCGTGTGGACAAGCCGCCGGGTTGGTGAGGGAACGCTGCGCGACCTTCAGCCGACGAGCAGCTCAGTTGGAGTGACGACTGCCAGGCTCGGCTGCGCTGGCGCGAAGAGATCGAGGCGATCGGAACACGGGTCTTCCAGGTGGGTCCATGGAAATTGCGTCACCAGCGGTGACACTTTCTCGTCGCGAGTTTCCGGCTGAGGGCATCACCGCTCACGCAGCTTGCCGATCTTCCTGAGTCTCTTCCTGACCGATCCGAGCGACTCGCGCGGCTCGTGCTTGCGCGAGCGGGCCACGGCAAGGTCGTAGAAGTCGTCCCAGAGCTCCCAGTGTTCCTTCAAGTCGATGAGCACCCCGGTCCTCCGACCTTTCTCGTCGACGAGGAACTGCACGCCTTTCATCTGGGGCCCTCCGTCCATCGAATCGCCGAGCCTCGCGCGAATGTAGCGCCTCAACCACCACGGGACCGAAACGACGGGGCACGTGATCTTGAAGCGCATCGAGGGAGTGGGGCAGGAGGGGTGCGCGGGAGCCCCAGGTCGACGACCCTACCGTCCCCCGATTGTTGAGCGTATGCTCTGGGCGAATCCAGTAGCGTAAAGGAGACCTGATGCGGCTCAAGGTCGAGCTCGAGCAGGAAGAAGACGGTCGCTGGATCGCCGAAGCCCTGGACCTGCCGGGCGTCATGACGTACGGGCAGACCCAGGATGAAGCCATGGCCAGAGTTCAGGCGCTGGCGCTGCGAGTTATCGCCGACCGCCTTCGCGCTACTTGACGGGTACTTGATTGGGCAGCGCCCCGCCGGCCCATCGAGCGTCACGGCTATCTGAGATTTCAAGCACATAGCTCCGCCCACGGTACTTGATGGCCACCTGATCACCCCCCCTGTCACCGATCCCCCACCCCGAGCATTCCCTCCCCCGAAGCGAGCCCCAACCGATGCGCGCCCCGCCGGATCCCCCGACACGGGACGCATCGGTTACCCTCGAACCAAGGAAGGGACCCCCCATGCCGCACCAGATGACCCTCCCCGCCCCCCAAACCGCCCGCGGCGCCACGCTCGTCTCCACCACCGGCAAGCCCTACCCCCTGAAAGCCGTCACGATCCGCGCCCGCGCCGAAAACGGCATCGCCCTCACCACCCTCACCCAGACCTACGCGAACCCCTACGACGAACCCCTCGAAGTCCACTACACCCTCCCCCTCCCCGCCGACGGCGCCGCCCTCGGCTTCACGATGACCCTCGGCCAGAGGACCATCACCTCCGAAGTCCACCCCGCCGAGGAAGCCGCCAGGATCTACGACCGAGCCATCGAGGCCGGACACGCCGCCGCCCTCATGCAGCAGCACCGCGCCGACACCTTCACCCAGCAGCTCGGCAACCTCCCCCCGGGCACCGAAGCGACGATCGAGATCCACGTCCTCCACCCCCTCGCCTTCACCCCGAACAAGGAGTGGGAGTACCGCTTCCCCACCGTCGTCGGCGTCCGCTACCACGGCGAGCCCGGCCGCGTCGAAGACGCGAGCAAGCTCGACCCCGACCGCGCCGACGGAGCCGGCACCCCCATCCGCGCGAGCTTCGAGCTGCGCGTCGACGGCGAGAAGAAGGTCGAGAAGCACGACCTGAGGCTCGACCGCGACATCGTCGAGAGGTGGCGCGCCGTGGAGGCCGACGTGGCCGCGCGCGTCGTCGAAGGAAGAGGCCTCGAAGGGGACGCCGGGCGCTACGCCCTCGTGACCGTGACGCCCCCCGAAGAGCCCAAGGAGGTGGCGCCGCGAGACCTGACGATTCTCGTCGACGCCAGCGGATCCATGTCCGGCCCAGCCCCTCGAGAGCGCGAAGGCGATCGCGGGGGTGCTCATCGACAGCCTCCGCGACGAGGACCGATTCGAGCTCCTCGCCTTCGCGAGCGAGGTGAGATCCATCGTCTCAGGCCCCGCCGCGGCGACGGCGACGTGCCGGAGGGAGGCGGTGGCGGAGCTGAGAAAGCTGAAGGCCGGAGGCGCCACCGAGATGACGCAGGCCTTCGTCCACGCGCTGAAGCCCCTCAGGGACGGCGCGCAGCGCCAGATCGTGCTCCTCACCGACGGGTACATCGGCTTCGAGGCGGAGGTGATCGGGAAGGTGATGGCCGCGCGCGACGCGGGGGTGCGCGTGCACGTCGCCGGCATCGGCGCGGCGCCGAACCGCGCGCTGACGCGCGGCGTGTCGCGCGCGGGGGCGGGGGTCGAAGTGATTGCGGATGGGGAGATCTCCCCGGAGGTCGCGCAGGTCGCGGCGGAGAGGATCCTCCGCGCGACGGTCGGGCCGGTCGTGACGGGGCTCGAGATCGCAGGCGACGCCGTCCTCGGCGTGGCGCCGGCGCGCGGCGTCGATGTCCTGTCGGGACGGCCGGCGGTCGTGGCGGTGAGGCTGCGCCCCGAGGGGGGGACGATCCGCATCCGCGGGACGCGGCCGGGCGGGGATATCTGGGAGACGGAGAGAAGGGTGCCGTCTCGCGGCGAAGCGGCGGACGGAAAGGCCGCGCGCGTGAGCGATCTGCCGATCGGGGCGCTCTTCGGGCGCGAGGCGGTGGCCGACGTCGAGGCGAAGATGGCGGCGGCCGGGCGAGGCGAGGCGGCGGGATTTGCGGCGGAGATCGAAGCGCTCGGGATGCGCCACCGCATCGCGACGGCGCGGACGAGCCTCGTCGCGATCTCGGAGGAGCCGAGCGTGGATCCGAAGGCGCCGAGGCGGCGCGAGAGGCTTCCGGTCGAGCTGCCGCACGGCGTGTCGGCGGAGGGGGTCGGGTTCGCGGGGGCGGCGGGGATGACGATGGCGGGCGCGGCGGACACCGGCTCGTTCGTGTCGAGGATGGCGATGGCGCCGGAGGCTTTCGCGAGGAGGCCGCGGATCCCGTTCGATCGCATGGACCCGAGTACCGTCTATGAGGTGCGGGGTGCGTACGGACCCTCGACGGACTCAGGCCGTCGCTACGATCGACGGTACTCCCTCGCCGCCCGCATCCTCCGCTCCGAAGGAAGCCGCATCCTGCTCGAGTTCGAGTGCCCCGACGACGGCTTCGAGCTCCCCGAGCCGGGCCATGTCATGGCGGCGACCTTCGAGGACGGGCGTCGGTTCACGGCGTCCGTCGAGGATCAAGGGACGACTCGGACGGGGCCGCACGCGCGCGGGCTGGTCCTCCGTCTCGCCCTGGTCGCGCCGCCGGGGAGCGCGTGGCCGGCGACAGCGTTCGGCCTGTTGTGGATCCGTCCCGCCGGTCCTCAGAACCCTGACGGCTCGATCGACCTGGATCTGTACACGCTGACCATCACCACATGACCGACCCGGCGCCGTCCGCCTCCCTCGATCTTCTCTTCTCCCGCGTGCGGGAGGGGGACATGGAGGCGTTCGGCGCCTGGTACGCCCGCGTGGCGCTCCCCGTGCGGCGGAGCCTCCGGTCTTTCGCCCGCGAGCTCGACGTCGAGGCGGTGATTCAGGAGGCGATGATGACGATGTGGCGGATCGCGCCGCGCCTCGACCTCCAGGGAGCGGGCGCGTCACTCGCCTACGCGATCCGCGTCGCACGCACCGGAGCGCTGATGGAGATCCGAAAGCACCGCGGCGTGACGCGCGAGGAGATCGACGCGCTGGAGCGGCTCCCGGAAGGTCGGATCGAGCCGGCGCTCCCGGCTGACCCGGGGCTGCGGCGCGCGATCGAGGAGTGCCTCGGGCGCCTCCCCGCGAAGCCGCGCGCGGCGATCGGGGCGCGGCTGCGGGGAATGGGCGAGAGTGACGCGGGGCTCGCGGCGTCGGTCACGATGTCGCTCAACACCTACTTCCAGAACATCGTTCGCGCGCGGCGGGCGCTGCGTGCATGTCTCGAAGGGCGCGGCGTCTCGATGAAGGGGATCCTCGCATGATCTTCCGCAAGGGGTCGGGCGGCCGAACCGGTAGGCCGATGGGAGACGACGCTCTTCTGATCGAGGCGGCCGCCGGCGCGCACCGCGCGCGCGATGCGTGGGGGAACGTGATCCCCTCCTCCGACTGGGCCGACCTGACCCCCGCCGCCCGCGAGGCGGCGTTCGAGCTTCAGATGGAGAGCCGGGCGATCGAGGCGCTGCTCGACCCCGAAGGCATCGACACGACGGGGCGCGCGATCATGAAGCGCATCGAGGGGGTGGGGCAGGACTGACAGAGAGCACCGCCCGCCTACGTTACCGACCTCCCTCGTGCGAGCGGCCCGGCGAGATCCCCCAGACCGACGAATCGCACCCGCATCGAGCCGTAGCGTCGCTCGAACGGCCGGTCGACGTCGGCGGCCACCACGAGGTTGACCGGACCCGGGTGGCGCCGGCGGAAGGACTGGATCCCGCCGGGCTCGAACGACCCCGCAGACCACTTGCACTCGATCGCGACCGGACGCCCCGGGCGATCGAGGACGAAATCGACCTCGGGGCCCGCCTTGGACCTCCAATAGCGGATCGACCCGCGCGACCCGAGGAACGCGTGCAGCTCGTTCAGGACCAGGTGCTCGAAGAGCGCCCCCAGGTCCTCCCGCCGCAGATCCCGCCAGCCGCGATGCTGGCAGACGAAGCCCGTGTCGAACGCGTACACGCGGGGGGCTGCGACGATCTCGGCCGAGGTGCCGCCCGAGAACGGCCGCACCACGTGGACCACGAAGGTCGCCTCGAGAACGGACAGGTAGTTCATGATCGTCTGGCGGCTCACCTCGCACGGCCGGGCGAACTTCGTCGCCTCGAAGATGCCGCCGCTCCCCGCGAAGACGAGCTCCGCGAAGCGGTGGAAGGAGGCCCGCCTCTCCAGACGGAAAAGTTCCAGGACGTCTTTCGCCCAGAACGCGTCCATCCATTCCTGGAAGTCGGCCTCGGGCACGCGCTTCGCGAGGAAGAAGCCGGGGAGTCCGCCGTGGAGGCAGCGGTGTCCCAGGTCGGAGTTTCCGAACGCCAAGAGGTCGGCGTGGCACATGGGTGTGAGCCACACCTCCGCCTTGCGCCCGGCGAGCGTGTCCCGAAACCGCGCCGACGCCCCGAGAGTGGAAGACCCGGTGGCCAGGACGCGAACATTCGGGAAGTGGTCCGCGGCGATCTTCAGCACCGCCGCGGGATCCTGGAGACGATGCACCTCGTCGAGGACGATCGCGCGACGCCCGCGAAGGCCCGCGAGGAAGCCCTCGGGGTCGTCCATCAGGCGACGGACGCGAGGCAGCTCGCAGTCCAGGTACTCGAACCCGGGAAGGGAGCCGGCCAGCACCGTCTTCCCGGCGCGCCGGACCCCCATCAGCCAGACGACCGACCGCCGTCGGAACGCCGAGCGGATCCGCCGCTCCCAGAAGGGCCGCTTGACCATACGCCAACAGCTTAGCGTTTAGTACTACTGAACGCAAGCGTGACGGGCTCGCAGACCACGTGAAGTCCCTGGACTTCAAGGTCCGGAAGGCCGCGTTCATCTGCCGGCTTCCGGTCGAGACGATGTCGGAGCCACTCGCGAAGCTCAACACACTTTGTTCTTGACCTGCGCTTGACTTTCGTGTAGCTTTCGCATGCAGTTCTTCTCATCCCACGCGGAGGCGGAACGCGCGATGTCCCTCTCGATGCTCTCACGAGGCTCGACGCATCCTCGTGCGCCGGCGCGACCCGTCGAGGTCATGCCCCGGCCCGACGTTCGTCGCACGTCGATCGAGCGCCGGCTCGGAGCCGCTCTTCTTCTCATGCGCGCGAGCGAGGCGTTCCGGCGGCTCGGCTTCGTGAGGTTCGGCGACTACGTCGTCGAGCGGCTCGGAGTCATCCCGCGCACGGCGCAGGAGATGGTGCGCGTCGAGGCCGCCCTCGCCGCCCTGCCGCGCGTCGCCGCCGCGCGCGACTCGGGGGCGCTCTCGTCGGGGCGCGTGCGCCTCGTCACGCGTGTGGCGACGCCGGAAACCGAGGAGTACTGGGTGTCGCTCGCACGCCGCGCCGGCGTTCGCGCGCTGGCGAGGAGCGTGGCCGCGGAGTCGGCGGAGGGTATGGGCGCGTGCGGCGATGCCGCCGGGGCGACGGATGGCGTTGGGGCCGGCGCGATGGATCGGGGCGACGATCGTGGGCGAGAGATCGCCGTCGAGATCCGCGCGCCGGTGTCCGTCATCAGGATGTGGCGCGACACCGTCGCGCTCGTCCGGCAGTTGCTGGGCCACGCCGTGTCTTCGGGGGAGTGCCTGGAAGCGGTGCTCGCGGAGCTTTCGGGGGCGAGTGGGGGCGGCGGCGAGGCCGACGGTGGCGGCGGCAGCGCCGACAATGATGGCCGCGACCTGCACGCGTCTGCGCCTCCTGAGGCCGCGCGGTTCGTCCGGGCGATCGAGAGCGACGAATCCACCTCGACCGGATCCACCGCGGTGACGCCGGAGCGCACCGGGAGCATCCGGCTCCGCGTCGCGGCGGGGGTTCACACGATGTGGCTCGAACACCTCGCGCGCTGCCGCCGCAACGTCGGCGGCGGCCTCGAGCCGTGGCAGGCGCTCGTCCTCGCGATGCACGACTTCTGGAGGACCTGGGACAACGTCGAGACGCGCCGGCAGCGGCGCGACAACCCGGCCCTCGAGCGCGATGGGTGGCGCTGCACGGCGCCGGCGTGCCGCGCGCTCGGGACCGGGGGGCTCGAGGAGCACCACGTCGCCTTCCGATCCGCACGACCCTCGGCGTGGGGCACCACCTGGGGCTCCTTCACGAGGGACGGGTGCGCTGCTCGGGACGGGCCCCCGACGATCTGACGTGGGAGCTGGGTGTCGAGCGCGGGTGCCCGCCGTTCCTGGTGCTGCGCGGCGACGAGTTCACGGGGGGACCGCCCACGGGGTAGACTCCGCGACTCGATCTTCATATTCGTGGAGGATGCCCATGCGCTCTCGAGCCATCGCAGCGGCCTGCGCCGCCTCGCTCTTTCTCATCGCTACCCCGGTCCGCGCGGCCGGGTCGGAGGAAATCGATCTCCTGACGAAGCTCCTCCTCGCCTACGGCGTGTCGGGGCACGAGGAGGGGGTGCGCGACGCCGTTCTCGCGGAGCTTCCCGACTGGGCGAAGAAGGCGGCGAAGGTCGACGCGATGGGGAACCTCTCGGTCACCGTCGGGTCGGGATCGCCGTCGGTCCTCTACGTCGCCCACATGGACGAGATCGGCTACGTCGTGACGAACATCCGGGACGACGGGATGATCCAGGTCCAGAAGTTCGGGGGCTTCTACGACTGGCAGTACGAGGGCCAGGTCGTCCTCGTCCACACGGCCACGTCGGGGGACGTGAGCGGCGTGGTGGTGATGCCGTCGACGCACCTGAGGAGGGATTCTGCTGACAAGCCGGCCGACTTCACGGTCGACAACATCCTCATCGACACGGGCACGCAGTCGAGGAAGGAGACCGAGGCGCTCGGCGTCGCGCTCCTCGACCCGATCACGATTCGCAAGTCGGTGACGAAGCTCGCGGGGACGCGCCTCGCGGCCCGGTCGATGGACGATCGCTTCGGCTGCGCGGCAATCCTCGCGGTCGTGCGGCGGCTGAAGCCGGCCGACGTGAAGGGGACGGTCACCTTCGCCTGGTCGGTGCAGGAGGAGGTCGGGCTGCGCGGGGCCGAGGCGATCGCGCACGGGGTGTCGCCCGACGTGGTGATCGCGGTCGACTCGTTCGTGACGTCGGACTCCCCCATCGAGAGCAAGCGGCTCGCCTTCGCGCCGATCGGCGCGGGGCCGATGATCCGCGCGCTCGACACGAGCTACATCGCGCCGATCGCGAGCGTCCGGGCGCTGATGCAGTTCGCGAAGGGGAAGGGGCTCGCGCTCGGCTACGGCGCGACGATGGGGGGGAACGACGGTTCGGTCTTCCAGGATCCGAAGACGAAGGTCGTCCCGCTGTCGATCCCCATCCGCTACTCGCACTCGGCGATCGAGACGATCGACATGAGGGACCAGATCGGCCTCGTGAATCTCATCGACGCGATGGTCAGGGAGACGTCGTGGATCCAGTAGAGCTCAAGGCCAGCACCGCTCGAAGAGATCGCTACGAGAAAATTCTCGCGGCGACCCCCGACAACCACCTCGCGCGGTTCGGGCTCGCCAACGTCTACCTCGAGCAGGGGGACTTCGCGGCGGCGGCTGCGGAGTACCGCAAGTGCCTCGAGGCCCAGCGCGACTGGATGGCGGTCTGCATCTCGCTGGGTCAGTGCCTCATCCGGCTCGGGGAGACGGCCGAGGCGCGCCGGGTGCTCGAAGAGGCCCGGGGGATGGCCGTGGTGCAGGGGCATTCGGGGCCGCAGGCGGAGATATCGGAACTTCTCGGGAGTATTCCGAAGGGGTAGGGTTGCAACGCTTGTTGCAATTAGACACAGATCGCCGTAGTATCTTGAGCCTCGCGATAGGCTGTCAATTCTGGACTGTCGTGCGACTCGAGGTGAGACGGTGGCGACTCCGACCAAAGGGCTCATCAACAGCCGGTACCGGATCAAGTCCCCTCTCGGCGCGGGGGGGATGGGAAGCGTCCACCTCGCCGAGGACCGCGCGACCGGGAACGCCCTCGTCGCCCTGAAGATTGTCACGCACGAGGCGGCCGAAGAGGCGCTGACCCACGAGTTCGAGATCCTCGCCCGCCTGAGGCACCCGCACCTCCCGGCGGTCTACGACTTCGGCGCCGTCGAGGGGGAGCCCTCGCATTTCCTCTCGATGGAGTACATCCAGGGGCAGAGCCTCGTCGAGGCCGCGGCGGATCTCAGCGCCGACGAGGCCCTCGATCTCGTCGCCCAGATCTGCCGGGCGCTCGAGTTCGTGCACACGCGCGGGCTGGTCCATCGCGATCTGAAGCCCGACAATGTGCTCGTCACAGGGGGAGCCGGCGAGCGGCGAGCGGTCCTCGTCGACTTCGGCCTGGCATCGCGCGCGCGCGCCGAGGGGGTCGCTGCCGGCACGCTCGCCTACGTCTCCCCCGAGGCCCTTAAGGGCGGCACGATCGACGGGCGCAGCGATCTGTACGCCCTCGGCGTGATGCTCTACCAGCTCACGACGGGGCGCTGCCCGTTCGAGGGGTCCGGGAAAGAGATCGTCCGCGGGCATCTCGAGCTGGAGCCGACGCCGCCGTCGGCGGCGGCTCCGACGGGGGCGGCGGCGCCCCTCCGCCCCCTCCTCGAGCCGGCCCTCTCGGCGATCATCCTGAGGCTTCTCTCCAAGGAGCCGTCGCAGCGCTTCGCGAGCGCGGCCGAGACGCTCCAGGCGATCAACCGCGCGACGGGGCGCCGCCATCCGATCGAGACGGCCGAGACGGGGGTCGCCTACGCGACATGGGCGCCGCTCGTCGGGCGCGAGGCGGAGCTCGCGCGCCTCACCGCCCTCGTCGATCGCCCGCGCGGCGGCCTCCTCGCCCTCATCACCGGCGAGGCCGGCGTGGGGAAGACGCGGTTCCTGTCGGAGGCGCGGCGCCACGCGCAGGTTCACGGGAAGCTCGCGGCGGGGGTCGCGTGCCGCCCCGGCATGCCC